>CAZIIZ010000108.1:0-4535 GCA_964539225.1 uncultured Hyphomicrobiales bacterium
TTCAAGATTAATTTTGTCGGTATTTGTATTCTTGATTTATGTAGGGATTTTATGGAATATCGACATAAGTGCCGAGAAACGCATTGTAACCCTAATTAGTGGTTTTGCATTATTTGCGAATGCTATCAATTTGGATTGGGTGTTCCAAGGTATGGAAAAAATGAAAGTGCTTGCTTTTAGGCAGGTGTTTACCAGCATTGGTACTTTGTCGGGTTTTTTATTATTTGTTCATTCTCGAGATGATATTTATTTAGCAGCTGCTATTAGTACGGGATCGAACTTGATAAATGTTGCTTGGCTTTTTATTTATTACATTCGTACGGAATTTAAGTTTCGATTTCATATAGATATGGAATTACTTAAATTAATTTTAAGATCAGCTATTCCACTTTCGATATTTACTTTTTCGGTTACAATGCTGAACCAAGCAAATATAATGATTATGGAATATTATCATTTGCCAAGTGTCGATCAGGGATTGTTTAATTCAGTATTTAAAATTATTCAATTCGCAATAATTCCTTCCGCAGTTATTCAAATGGCATTTTATCCTTTGCTGTCTCGAAGCCAAACTATGGAAGAGCGTCAAAAAATATTCGGCAAATATGCAACCCTAAATTTAGTACTTGGGGCTTGGATAACGTTGATAATATTCTTAATGCCAGAATTTGTGATTAACTCCACAGTAGGATTAAAGTATGCTGCGGCTATTCCATTACTCAAAATTTATATATTTTCAGCGGTATTTATGTATATCAATACATCATTGACTCCTGTACTGATTGCTTGGAGTTTCGAGAAAAAGGTAATGTATGCTATTAGTATTGGAAGTGCTTTTTCTCTGATTGCCAATTTTGTATTAATACATGTATTTGGTATTACTGGGGCTGTGATTGCCTCAATTATCGGAGAAGGAGCTATAGCAGTATGTTTGAGTATAGCGATGTATTCAGTAATCCAAAAGACAGTTTTCCAAATATTATTTAAAACTATTATGGTTTCAATTCTATCCGGAATTGTTGGATATTTTGCTTTATACTTACAAATTCATTCGATTATTACAGGAATTATTACTACATTAGCATTCTTCTTATTAGCTTTGCAATTCAAAATTATTAGAATTACTGATTTGAAAGGAATAATTAAACGATGAAATACGATTATTTAGTAATTGGAGCCGGATTATCCGGATGTGTATTCGCAGAAAGAATAGCGACTCAATTAGATAAAAAAGTTCTATTGATAGATTCTAGAAACCATATTGGTGGAAATTGCTATGATTATGTAGGCGATGAAGGAATTATCGTGCATAAATATGGACCGCATATTTTCCATACTAATAATCAAAGAGTGTGGGATTATTTAAGTCAATTTACTGATTGGACACTCTACTTCCACAGAGTATTGGCTTTCGTGGACGGAATTAATATTCCTGTGCCATTTAATTTGAATTCACTTTACAAAGTGTTTCCTCCGAATTTTGCGAGCAAATTAGAAAATTTATTGATTCAGACTTATAGCTATGGAAGCAAAATTCCAATTCTAAAACTGATGCAAACCGAATCCAAAGAACTAAAAATGCTTGCTGATTATGTTTATCGTAATATATTTTTAGGTTATAATATTAAGCAATGGAATTCGAAGCCGGAAGACTTAGACTTCTCGGTTAGTGCCAGAGTTCCGATTTATATCAGTAGAGATGATCGATATTTCCAAGATATGTTTCAAGCAATTCCGGCGAAAGGCTATACTAAATTGTTCGAAAATATGCTCAAGCATCCAAATATCGAATTAGCTTTGAATACTGACTACAAATCCATAAACAATATGGAACAATACGAAAAAGTAATTCATACCGGAA
Organism: uncultured Hyphomicrobiales bacterium; assembly: GCA_964539225.1. Classification (GTDB taxonomy): domain Bacteria; phylum Bacteroidota; class Ignavibacteria; order Kapaibacteriales; family UBA2268; genus CALLXS01. The sequence continues at coordinate 1,862 of CAZIIZ010000108.1, forward strand.
AAATTGATGAATACTTCGACTTTATGTATGGTGAATTGCCATATAGAAGCCTTAAATTTGGTTTTGAATATAAAAATACAGAATTCTATCAATCGGTTTCTCAATTGAACTATCCAAGCAATTTCGATTTTACTCGGATTACTGAATTCAAACATTTCTTGAATCAAAATACTAAGGGAACGATAATTGCGAAAGAATATCCGATGCAACATATTATCGGCAAGAATGACCCATATTATCCAATTCCGAATGATGCCAATCAAGAAATATTCGAGAAATATGCTGTGGAAGCTAATCATATACGACGTAAAGTAATTTTCGCCGGAAGGTTAGCAGATTACAAGTATTACAATATGGATCAAGTAATTGGAGTAGCAATGGCAAAATTTACAGAAATGTGCAAAAATTCATAGAATACTAAATGAAAGAAATAGATAGAACGAAATTCACAGGGAAGCCGCTTTGCTTCGATTTGGACGGTACTTTAATTGCTACTGACAGTTTGGCTGAATCTCTATTATTAATCTTAAAGACGACACCGTTGTACTTCTTTTTGTTGCCATTTTGGCTAATAAGAGGCAAGTATAATTTCAAATCGCAAATTGAGCAACATTCAAACATTAGTCCGGACAAATTGCCTTATATAGAAAATGTATTAGAGTTTGCTAAAGCCGAAAAAGCTAAGGGCAGAATGATTGTTTTGGCTACAGCGTCTATGCAAGGAATTGGTGATAAAATAGCTAATTATCTCGGAATATTTGATTTAGTGATAGGCAGTAAAAACGGAATTAATTTGCGTTCTTCGCATAAACGTGATGAATTAGTCAGTCTATTCGGTGAAAAGGGATTCGATTACGCAGGCGATAGCAAAGCAGACATAAAGGTTTGGAAATCTGCGGATAAAGCAATTGTAGTACAAGCAAATGATTCCGTACTGAAAGCTGCTCAAGCAAATGGAAATGTTCAAGTTGTATTTAAGGAAGATTTTTCTCAAACGAAAGCATATATTAAGCAAATCCGAGTATATCAGTGGATAAAAAACATATTATTATTTTTGCCATTTATTCTAGCTCATAAATTGTTTGATGTCAATATTATCCATAATGTAGTTGTAGGATTTTTCTCTTTTAGCTTTTTGGCTTCATTTGTATATGTATTAAATGATTTAATGGACTTAGAAGCAGACAGAATTCATCCACGTAAAAAGAATCGCCCATTAGCAAGCGGAAAAATTAATTTGTTTCGCGGATTTGCTTTATTGCCCATATTGTGTAGTGCTTCATTTGGGCTTTCTATTTTATTTCTCCCGATTGAATTTACGATAATTCTTGTAATATATGCCGTTACAAACATAGTTTATTCTTTATATGCTAAAAAGATAATGATTTTAGATATTATTATCCTGTCATCACTATATACTTTAAGATTAATTTCTGGTGGTAGTGCTGCAAACGTCGCAATATCGCCGTGGTTGATTGAATTCTCGATATTTTTCTTTTTCAGTTTAGCCGCTGTAAAGCGATTTTCGGAGTTGCTAAGTCTGAAGGAAACCGATACAACATCCGCAAAATATCGAGGATATATGTTTGCAGATTTAGATTTAGTTAGGAATTTCGGGATAATTAGCGGATATATCTCCGTGCTAATTATTGCATTGTATGTGAATGGTCGAGAAGTTCAACAATTGTATAAGCATCCGGAAGTGCTGTGGGGAATTACTCCTGTACTGCATTATTGGATTTCCAGAATATGGTTATTAGCTCATCGTGGACAAATGAATGATGACCCAATTATATTTACTGGTAAAGATCCGGTCAGCTATATAATTGGAATTATCGTTATTATTATCGCTGTAAGTGCAGCTATATAAATTTAGGTAATAATCAACAATGGATTTTTAATCGTCTTGATTCCGATGACTCTCAATTTCGGTAAAGTACTTGATTTGGCGAAAGACACATAAATGCTGGACAAGGATTTCCAAATGTTCTCAACACAATCTATACCTTTCCTATAAATTCAAGATTGTCTTTCCGTCTCAACGAGTCTTCGAGTGTATGCAGGAATACAACTTTATTTTTCGAGTTTTTTCCAAAGCAAATAAATATCAATATAGCAAACTTTGACAAAATGGTATAGTATATGATTAATGAAAAGAACGTTTTTACAATTATACTTTTTTGTTAGCAAAAGTCTCACTCTTTATAAATTTAGAATTGCTCGGTTTATACAATAATACTTCTCAAATTCCCTTTATTTCCATATATTTGTAGTTTGAATTATTTACAATTTAATTGGAGAAATATATGAAATACGCATTGATTTTTGCGGCAGTATGTGCAATAAATTTGCATGTAGGCTTTGCAAAAGACAAGCAAGGAAGTGATAAAATGAAGAACACTGACGTTACTACATTCGTGAAAGAAGATAATTCTTCGAAAAAAGTATTTACTTCGACCTCACTAATGGACTTGAAAAGATTGTCCGATCCTCAACTGTCGCCAGATGGGAAATGGTTGCTGTTCAATCAATCAACTCCTGTATTGAAGGAAAATAGATTCCAGAAGGATATATTCAAAGTATCAATTGATGGCAAAAACATTTCTCAATTGACCAAAGATGCTAAGTCGAACGTCGAAGCTCGTTGGTCTCCTGATGGATCGAAAATTGCTTT
>CAZIIZ010000108.1:4545-7581 GCA_964539225.1 uncultured Hyphomicrobiales bacterium
ATGGCACTAATATCCAGCAAGTAACGACTTGCGAGAATGGTGCGGGCAATATAGCTTGGTCGCCGGACGGAAAGTTTTTGTCTTACACTTCTGACGTAAAAACAAGTAAATCAGTAGCGGATGATTATCCTGAATATACTAAAGCAAACGTAAGAATGTACGAAGAACTGCCGATTCGCCATTGGGACGAATGGAGCGATGACTTACGCTCTCACTTATTTGTAATACCTAATGACGGTGCAAGTGCAGCAATTGATTTGATGAGCGGAGAAGACTTCGATACACCATTGAAACCTGGTGGTGGAGCTGAACAAATATCTTGGTCGCCGGACAGCAGAGAAATTGCTTACGTTTGCAAAAAGCTCAAAGGACGTGAATTCGTTACTACCACTAATTCAGCTGTATATGTTTACAATTTCGCAACTAAGCAAACAAAAAATATAACCGAATCCAAGCTGGGCTATGATTTGGATCCTTTATATTCTCCGGATGGTAAATTTATCGCATTCATTAGCATGGAAAATAATGGATTCGAATCCGACAGAAAAAGATTGATGCTCTATAATAGAACTGATGCTAAAATCACTGAACTCTCGAATAAATTAGATAAATGGGTTGGCGATAAAATTTGGTCTCCAGATTCGAAATCTATTTATTTCACTGCCGAGGACACAGGTTCTGTACAAATATTCAAGATGAATGTAGCCAATGGCGATTGGGATTATATCACCGAAGGTTGGTATAATAGCGATAAAGGACTTTGCATTTCTAAAGACGGTAAATCCTTGGTTTATGGTCGTGAATCTATGACTGAGCCGACAGAATTCTATAGTATGGACTTAAATTCTAAAGCTATCAATAAAATCACTCATATCAACGATGCAGTTCTTGCCGGATTAGCCAAAGTAAATGTTGGTCAGAAATGGTTTACTTCTCGCGATGGCAAGAAAATTCATAGTTGGATAGTTTATCCGCCGAACTTCGACCCGAACAAAAAATATCCATTATTCACTTTCCTTCAGGGCGGTCCGCAGAGTATGCTCTCTACCCAATTCCATTTCCGTTGGAATTATTATTTAATGGCTTCGCATGGTTATGTAGTAATGTTAGCGAATCGTCGTGGCGTGCCTGGATTCGGTCAAGAATGGAATAATGCAATCACTAAAGATTGGGGCGGCAATCCGATGAATGATTATTTGGACTGCACCGATCAAATGGTCAAAGAATCTTATATCGACAAAGACAGAGTGTCAGCTGGTGGAGCTTCTGCCGGCGGTTATGCTGCTTATTGGATGGAAAGTCATCACGAGAAACGTTTTAAAGCATTCGTAGCTCATTGCGGCGTGTTCAATTTGCAAAGTATGTACGGAGCAACTGAAGAATTATGGTTCCCTAATTGGGAATACGGCGGACCTTATTGGGAAGCCAAAAACAAAGAATTCTACGAAAAGAATTCTCCGCATAATTACGTGAAGAAATGGGACACTCCTATACTAATTATAACTGGCGAACGCGATTTCCGAGTGCCATATACTCAGAGTTTAGAAGCATTTACTGCAGCTCAAGCTCAAGGAATCCCTTCTAAATTATTAGTATTTCCGGACGAAACACATTTCGTATCTACTCCTCAAAACTTCATCGTTTGGGATTCTGAATTCTTCAAATTCCTAGATAAATATTGCAAATACTAATCTATATATATTAAATTAGAATAGACTTATTGTAAACCCCGTGTTGTTAATACGGGGTTTTTTGTTATCTAACCATTTTACACTTCCTGAAGACTTGTCATGCCAGCATTAGCTACTCTTAATCGTAAAAACGATTTCGCTCAAAGACTTATAAAATTGGAATAACATTATTTACCTATTTAGACGAAGCTGCACATAATGATTAGATAATGAGATAATTATTTAGTTAAAAATATATTTGAAAAAAAAATGAAATTTGCTGAAACAAACCGAATTTTTATGTTATATTGCTTATGTATCAGATGAGATACAATTGAAAATAGAACAGAACTAATCGGAGATGCGAAGCTGAAAAGCTACAAGAATATAGAAGATTTAGAACTTTATGAACTGCTGAAGGATGCGAAGTCCAAAGAAGCGGCTTTTAAAGAACTATATTCTCGGCACTCAGCACGACTATTCGCATATTGTAAGCGAATATTAACGAACTCCGAATCGGCGGAAGATATTTTTCAAGAAGCATTTTTAGCATTCTTGAAAAGTGCAGAGCAAGATAGAGAAATGACAAACGTACCAGCATTTCTATTGCGAATAGCTCGCAATTTAGCTCTGAACAAACGCCGAGAATTAAAAAGAAAATTCGTCGATGTGGACGATATAGATTTGAGATTCGATGACAATATAGTTGAGAATAGAGAAGTTTCGGAATTAATCAGCAGAGCATTAGAGCTTTTGCCAGATGAACAGAGAGAAGCCATCGTATTGCAAAATTACCAAGGGCTGTCTTACACAGAAATTGCCGAACTTCAGAATGTACCGGTTACCACGGTCAGAAATTGGTTAGTACGCGGTAAGAAGAAATTGAAGAATGTGCTTCAGCCGTATTTTGAAACAAAAAATTGAAACAAAAGATTTGATATAAAGGCGAATTAAATGACTGAAAATCAAACATATTATCAAGACTTAATCTATCTATATTTAGATGGAGAAGCAAGCGATGCCGAGAAGAAAGTTTTATTCGATAAACTTTCTCAGAATTCAGAATTGCAGGAAGAATTCTCGCGTGCTATGGAATTGAACAAGGCGATGAGCGAAGATAGAGAATTTCTATCTCCTTCGATCGAGCTTACTCAAAAGCTGTTCAGTCGTGCTGGATTTATTCCAGCTCCAGAATTAGCTCCGATTGGATTCTACGGTTCAGGACTACTGGGCAGCTTGATGAATTCCGGCAGAATGATTATGCAAAATATTGGTGCTGGATTAGTTGCGGCTTCTGTATTATTTACGGGCTATAACTTGGTCGAAAAGTTTGATAATGAAAAGATTAAAGATGCGAATAATAGAG
>CAZIIZ010000109.1:0-7553 GCA_964539225.1 uncultured Hyphomicrobiales bacterium
TTCAGACGTGTGCTCTTCCGATCTCAGAAGCTTTTATGAATATTGTCGAATCAGAGGTAGGGTATATTTCCAAACGTCATAATCAAAATATTGACTTGTTTATAAAATTGGGTGGGTATTCTCCGACTATGGGTATTATCGGTACCGTGATGGGATTGATTTCTACTTTGGCTGCTGCCGGAAGCGATCCAAACGATTTAATTCGACATATTGCTACGGCATTTATCGCAACTATGTGGGGTATTATTATGGCGAATGTTGTGTGGTTGCCTGTGGGAGATAAATTGAGAAGAATCCATAGAGACGAGATAGAATTAATTCAAATTATGACCGACGGAGTTCGAGCTGTGCAATTAGGCGAGAATCCTTCGGTAATACGCACTAAACTAATTAGTGCCTTCCCGTTAATTGAGCAAGAAGTATTAAATAAGAATAAATAATAAACAATCACCCGAAATTAAACTATTTCAGGTGATTGTTGCGAATATTTAAAGATTGAGAATTATGCTGAATATGCCGGTCTGAATCCGTAACTTGGTCGATCGTTGAAGTAACTCGAAGTACTTGGATGACTTTTAGGTTTATTTGAGTTTTCAATCCCTGCTGTAAGACTATTAATAATTTTATGATTAAAAGAAATCTTTCTGTCCATCTGGAATAATCTGTCCCGCAAAGCTTTTTTCCTTCTTAATATCCACGAACGGTCATTAAGTTTTTCTTCGAGTACAAATGGTTCTTGCTGGTGCAGTTTCCTAATTTTCTGTCTTTCTTTGCTTACCAAGGATTCTAATTCTCTTACCTCTTGGAGCAACTTGACTTCGTCATTAGCTTCAATTTCAATTTCCGGACATAAAGTTTGTTTAAATAAGATTAGCCTTTGCAAGTCTCTTTCTTTATAAGCGGCTTGTATGTTATTCCAAAATCGTTTATAATTATCGCTTTCGCCGGCTATGTCCGGATGCAATTTTTTAACTAAAGCCCTATAAATCGCCGGAATATCTTCCGGTTTTAAATTATTATCTCTAGTATGATGATAATAATTTGACGATTGATTAGAATTAAATTGCTGCGAAGATTCTACGTCGTCCTTACGATTAAAAATTGAATCCTCTCCGAATTCTCTATTAATCATCATTTCAACAAATTCTACGGTGCTTTTATTGATTCTTTCGCCTTTTTTAAGTTTCCACGACAAAAGCTCCACTCTTCTGTCTAATTCATTTGCAGCACGAGACTTCTGCTCTAATTCGATTTCCAAATCTCCGAATATGCTTTCGTACATAAATTCGAGTCTTGGCTGCTGAATATTAACTAATTCATACCAGTCATCGAGTAAACACAAAAGCTCTTCTTTCAACTTTGAAAGAGTTGTTCTAAGGATAATTTCCTTATCATTTGAATTATTCATAGAAAAGCCCATTATAAATCTCCTGAAATTATTGTTCGTCCTGAATACTATTTACTTTTGAAAACACTTCCTCTACTGCTTGCAGTGCGAATCTTAGATGAGGGATTACTATTGAACCGCCTATCACTAAGGCGATATTCAAAGCTTCATTTAATTCTTCACGAGTCGCTCTTTCGTGAATACACTGCTCTATATGATAATAAATGCAATCATTGCATCTTAAAACTGCCGAACCGACTAATCCCATAAGCTCTTTATTCTTTTTGGAAATAGCTCCTTCGCTATAAGTCCGGCTGTCTAAAGCCATAAACCTATTGAAAGGCAGAAAATCTTGCTTTGAAATTAATTCATTGCCAAGCTTACGGCGTTCTTGAAATTCTTCTATTGTTTCCATTTCTCAGTTCTGCGAAAATAAATATTTTTATTGATAAAATTTACACATTTTATTTACAACTTGAATATTATTTAAAAATGTATAATATTCGCCATTATTAGTATTGTCTTTACGATACTTTTATGCTATAAACCAATTACTATGCCAAAATATAAGCCAATATAATTGAATCTATTAAATTAGTTAAACTAGTCAAATTTTATAGATACGATGAATTTGCTATTTCAAGTCGATAATTAAATTAATTACCCAAGAAATGAAACATAGAAATTCCGGCAGAAACTGATAAATTCAATGATTCTACTTCTCCAATGCCGGGGATAATATATAATTCATCCAATGCAGAAGTAAGCTCTTGACTCAGTCCATTAGCTTCATTGCCGAAAAATAAACCGAATTTATCAACCACTACAATGTCTTGAATCCTATTTTGAGTGGCTAACGAAGCCCCATAAAATCTATGTTCCGGAAATAATTCTCTCGATTTGTCCAAAATACTTTCAGTATAAATAATATTCATTTGGAATAAATTGCCCATAGTGGAGCGAACTGTTTTAGGATTAAATATATCGACTGAGTTATCGCTTAGAATTACGTCTTTAATTCCGAACCAAAGAGCAGTTCGCAGAATTGTGCCTAAATTGCCCGGATCTTGAGAATTTTCTATGCCGACGAAGTGTTTAGCAGCTGGATTAATTTGCATAGTTTTTTTGAATACTATGGCGATTAAGGCTTGCGGAGTTTTAGAATCTGCGATTTTATTAAAGAATTCAGATTTGGCGATAAGGATTCGTACTCCTTTTTTCGCAAATTTATCAATAATACGGCATTGGGGGTTATGATCCCAATATTTCTGCTCTACCAATAAGGCTTCGCACTCATAATCGGACTTTACTAACTCTTCGCAAATCTTAATTCCTTCGGCTATGAATAGATTATATTCATCCCGAAATTTTTTCTGTTTGAGTTTTGAGTATTTTTTTATTAAATTCGCACTTAAATAATTATTTTCTTGCATAAATTATATATCAATATTTTATAATCAACAATTTCAATCTACAAAAATAAGAAATTATTATGCTACCTGTGCAAATTATTCAAAATAAACGTGATAAACGTGAACTTACCAAAGAAGAAATTACTTTTTTTATAGAAAAACTGACTAAAGGCGAAGTTTCTGAATCGCAAGGCGGAGCTTTCTTGATGGCAGCTTATCTAAATGGATTGTCTCCAATTGAGATAGCGGCATTAACTGAAGCTATGGCGAATTCTGGAGCGAAGTTGAAATATCCAAATCCTCATAACCGACCTATAGCAGACAAGCATTCCACTGGAGGAGTAGGCGATAAAATCTCATTATTGCTTCTGCCGATTGCAGTTGCTTGTGGATTAGCCGTACCTATGATTTCCGGACGTGGATTAGCTCATACTGGAGGCACATTGGATAAACTTGAAGCGATAGTAGGTTTCAATATTTATTTAGATCAAGATGAAATTGATACGGCGATGAATGAACTCGGCGGATTCATTGTCGGGCAGTCCGCCGATATTGCTCCTGCTGATAAATTATTATATAGTATGCGTGATGTAACTGCTACTGTGGATTCAATCGGTCTGATTACGGCTTCAATACTAAGTAAAAAATTGGCTGAAGGACTCGACGTTCTCGTTCTTGACTTGAAAACTGGTACTGGAGCATTTATGCGTACCTTAGAAGAAGCGTATCAGCTCGGAAATATGATGAAAGCTACGGCAGAACAGCTTGGATTGAAGATGAAAGTCGTGCTTACTCGTATGGATTCGCCACTTGGACGCTTCGCAGGCAATTGGCTTGAGATGCTTGAGACTGAAGAATGCTTAAATGGCAATATGCCGGCGGACATTAAAAGAGTTACCTATAAATTAGTAGCTCAAATGCTGAAAGCTGCCGGAATTGTTAATTCAGAGGACGCTGCTGAAGTATTAATTGAGCATTCAATTACTTCAGGAAGAGCGTTAGAGCATTTTTATAAATTCGTTGAGCTTCAGGGAGGCGATTGGGCGGCTTCAAAAATTAAATATCAAAACATAGATACTCTTGATGTTTGTGCGGAAGCCGGCGGATACGTTCACGAAATCAATACTTTGAATTTCGGAAATGCCGGAATATTGCTCGGAGCCGGACGCAAAGTGGAAACAGACGAAATCGACTATGCAGCTGGATTTGAATTTGTTAAAAAATGTGGCGATAAAGTAGCGGTAGGCGATGTGTTATACAAAATTTACTACTCCGAAACGGAAAAAGCTGAAGCTACGAAGTTATTCCTAAAAGATTCTTACGTAATTGGCGGAGAAATTCCGCCAGTCGAAGATTTAATTGTGGACGTAATTGCTTAATCACTTTCAGTTGTAGTTAGCATATTTTTCGATATATTTGGGATATTATTAGTAGCTCTTCGAGCCTTAATAATATCCCGCAATTATATATTACTATTCACATATTTGATTATATCAATAGATAGTTTCATTCCGGTTTTGTGAGTCTTCGAACGGATGCAGGAATGACAACTCAGAGAGATGTGTATAATGGTTAGAAAAGATGTGTTAATGGTAAACAATCTTTTCGTAAAAGTCGAAAAAATTTCAGTAGCAGCCTACTTTTTAATATGTTTTAATGCTTTAAGATAGATAGTACTTATACTTTTCTTTTCCTCTTTAGCACAAATGGCTTCAATTGCTGGAACTAATTCATCATTGAGAGCTGATTTGAGTTTAATTATTTCTCCCAAAGCGAACGCAGTACTCCATCGAACGACAGTACCGGTATGTTCGGAGTTAGTTAATAAGTTTTCAATTGCAGTTTCTAAATCATTGGGATATGCAGCCGCAATATTGCCGATTACCTTTGCTGATTCCCATTTGATCCTTGGAGCTTTTTCTGCCAAAGTGTGCGATACGAATTCCAACCACGCACGAGAAGCGACGGCAGGATTAATCTTGCTGGCATATTCCATTGATTCTATGCAAGTAGCTTTGATTGGATCTTTAGCAGAAGCTGCAAATTCGATTAATTCGTCTGCTTTGTCTGGATTTTCCAAAATCCAAGAGCTGATAGCTTCTGTTTTTTCTTTAGGTTTTACGCTTTTATCGTTTAATATGCTCTGAAAATCCATCGTTATTCTCTCCAATCTATAATATGTTTACTATTTTAATGACAAAATTAATACTAATTGAATTGAATTCCAAATTTTAAAATTAAATCATAAATTGTCGCAGTCCGTTGATAAAGCAAGAAAATTAAGGAACACTGATATTCCTTGCAAATCATTATACACATCTTATAATTCGTTACCGGTTTATCATTCCTGCATGCACTCGAAGACTCTTTTGCAGGAATGACAAGAAAAGAAAATTAGATTAGCTACGCTGAATCCGAAGACGGATTTCCTGCATGCACTCGAAAGCTCGCTTGCAAGAAGACAAGTCAGTAGCAATATTGAAGATTATATAATGGACAGAGAAGAGGCAGGCAAATAGAAGCTACTTAATGCCTTTTAGAATAGAAATATTCAATCCGAAGTTGAATGCTTTCCACTTAGAGTCTTGGGCTATGTTATTGAGATTAACGGACATTGAAATATTAGGAGAAGCATATAATCCCAATCCGAGATTGAAATCATATCCGAAGCGAATTTCAGGATAAATAATTACTTTTGATAATTCGGAGATTTTACCGCTATTAATTTTTCTTACAACTGTTCCATCGTTAAAGCTATGATTTACTGAAGTTACTCGTTCGGTATGCTCGAAAGTATTATCAAGCAAAATATCGAAACGAAGCCCTGCTCCGACGTACAAATGGGACATATTAATACGATATTTGCCAGCAAATGCCAATTGAAGATAATATAGTGAGTTCGAAAACTTGATTTCAGTTCGCAAAGTATCATTTTGGTAAAATATTGGGTCTGGGTTTGCCGTAAAATTTGATGATAGTGATTTGAAGTTTAGAGAAGCATTAATGGCTATTTCGCCTCCAGATAACCAATATTCAGAATTGATGCCACCAATTAAATTGACTCCATTGCCTTTGTCGAATCTGCAACAAGGAATCAGAGATTCCGAGAAATTAATATCGCCGCTGTGGATGGATAAATCAGTTTGAGCATTAATGCCGACAAATAAATGCGGAGAATCGGTCGGCGTTCGATAAGAAAATTGCCAATCAAATCCCTGCGAATATAGATTTAAACTTGAGAATAATAAAATTAAAAGAATTCTTTTCATCTTATTACCTTAATATCGATAACATCGGAGTAATTTGACGCTGAGAGGCGGCAATAGTACGATCCAATGCGAAGATTTTGAGTGTTTAGATTAAGTACGTAATCGCCTTTGTCGAGGAATTTATTCAAAACAATTTGTTCTGTTTCGCCCAATGAATTAAGTAGCTCAATTTTTACATCGCAAGGGAAAGCAATATTATAATTTATTGAAGTGAAATTCGAACTTGGATTCGGATAGGCTTGCTTAATTGCAAATACTCCCTTATTTGGTTTTAATGTTTTGAAGTTTATACCACATATTGAATCGATAGAGAATAACGCCGAAGAGTTTGATAAATCATAACGATATATCTGATCGCAATTTTGATTTCCAATTTTTACTTCATCATACATAATTGGTGTAGAAATGTTTTCGGATAAAGAAGTGTCGAAGTTCAAGAAAATCAAAGTATCCTTTGCAATGAAATTGTTCGGGAATGGGATAATATTGATGGATAATGTATTATCATCATTATTGGTTACAGTAAAATTCCAAGCTGATTCGCTTGCGGTATTTATTTTCTTGTAATTTTTATATTTGAGTATAGTTTTATCATAAGAAATCTTAGCATAAAAGTTCGAAGCCTTGGAAATTTTATCTTTATCTATAGTTATCGGAATAGAAATTTCCCTGCCTGACTTTGCTTTTATTGTTTTAGGGAAATTAATGTCGCAATTTTTAAGCGGCTCAGTTGCAGCTTTGAGTTCAATTATTGCAATTTCATTTGGAGATGGCGAATTGGTGTGAAACAGCAGAGAATAATTAAATGATTGTCCGGCGGCAATCCCATTCGAATTGAATGCTATATGGAAGCTGCGAGATTCTCCGGCAGGTATTGTTATTTCATCATTAGAGAATTCGAAAGGTATTCCTGATGATGGAATAATTTCAAAATTTGTAATACGCAGTAATTGATTGCCAGGATTGTAAATATTAATAACAGTATCCTTCAGGATAGGGCAACTTTCAGAGATAATTATATTCCCGAAATCCAATTTGGGTGAGCTTAATGATATTTCTGGAGCTATGCCTCTGCCTTTTAAATATAAAACAATTTCTCGAGAAGAATTATTTACGTTTAAAACATGTCTGGTTATTATATCGCTTTTTACTACGAATCGACCAATAAGAGTATTCTTTTGTGTCGGGATAAACCTTATTTCTAGTGTATCGTACTTCATTGGTTGTAAATGCTTACCATTTGCTAACATAAACTCATCGAAAACAAATGCAGGTTCGTTATCATCCAATTGTTCTTTTATAATTGCCTGAGAAAGAACTCCGAATGGAAGATTGCCGATATTCCAGATTACAATTTTGAGAGATTTCTCGTTACCAATGCGAACATCTCCGAAGTCAATTGTATCTTTTATGATTATACCGCCAATTGCATCTACTAACTTTAATCGTTGCTCCGCAGAATAGGCAATAATTGCGACATTAGTT
>CAZIIZ010000110.1:0-399 GCA_964539225.1 uncultured Hyphomicrobiales bacterium
TTTCTTCCATACCGCGAGCCATAGCTTCCATATCACGACCTGAGATACCGCCGTAAGTCTGAAGACCTTCGAACACTACTAATTGGCTTCTCATTTGAGCAGCTAATTCGTCATCGTTGATACAACCGAAACCGCCGATATTAACGATTAAATCTTTTTTAGCACTCATAGTACAACCGTCAGAATAAGAACAGAATTCTCTGTTAATATCTTCTACTGATCTGTTTGCATAGCCTTCTTCTCTTTGTTGGATGAAGTAAGCGTTCTCTATATTACGAGTAGCATCTAAGATTACTTTGATACCGTTTTTGTGAGCTAATGTTGACAATTCAATCATATTAGCCATAGAAACCGGTTGTCCACCAGGTAAGTTAACTGGAGCACCAACAGTAATGTAAG
>CAZIIZ010000110.1:409-7527 GCA_964539225.1 uncultured Hyphomicrobiales bacterium
AATGTAAGCTATGTTTTCAGCACCTTTTTCATCGATCAATTTAGCGAATTTCTGTACGTCGATATTGCCTTTGAATGGATGAGTTGATTGTGCTTTATGTCCTTCGTCGATGATCACGTCAACGAAAATACCACCAGCTAATTCTTGATGTTCGCGAGTAGTAGTGAAGTACATATTACCTGCGATATATTGTCCCGGTTTAATTAAGGCTTGAGACACAATATGCTCAGCACCGCGACCCTGGTGAGTAGGGATTAAGTGCTTGTAGCCATAATATTTTCTCATATTAGCTTCTAAATGATAGTAGTTTTTGCTACCAGCATAAGCTTCATCGCCCAACATCATACCAGCCCATTGGTAATCGCTCATTGCGTTAGTACCTGAGTCAGTCAAGAAGTCAATATATACGTCTTCAGAATGAAGAAGGAATGTATTCCATCCAGCTTCGATCATTCTTTCTAAGCGATATTCTCTTGTAGTAGTTTTTAATGGTTCTACCATTTTGATTTTATAGGGTTCTACCCAAGGTTTTTTTACAGCCATTAGTCTGTCCTTTTATTTTTGTTACTAATAATAGAATTATTTCATTTAAACTTGAATTTTACGACCAGTCTTTGTCGTAACTTATATTCTAATTTTTATGACAAAATTGTTTTGCAATTCTGCGTCTGCAAATTTAGGAAAAAATCCTTATATATCAAATCTTTATAATTAATATTCTTCAAATTTCCTATTATTTATTCACACGAATGAAGCGTAAAGCGGGCAAATTGCCAAATCATTCAAATATATTTCAATTAAATCATAATATAATTTGTATTATTTCTATTTTTCTATTATATTCGGTTTCCGTTATCTATAAATTTATCAAATTTAGGGTAAAGAACAATGTTAGAATTAAAACAAATTAATAGTTTTTTGAGCAATAAACATATTGGCGTTATAGGTGTGTCTCGCAATTCTAAATCATTTTCAAACGCAGTGGTTCAAGAATTAATTCGAACCAATTACAAAGTTTATCCCGTGAATCCATACGCTGATACTATACAGAATTTAAAAGCTTATAGTTCAATTGGGTCGCTACCTCCAGAAGTAACAGCACTACTTTTCGTTACTAACGCTAAAGTAACCGATACAATTTTCAAATCTGCTATTGCTAAGGGATTTCATAATATTTGGGTGCAAAAATCCTGCGAAACTCCAGCTACTGAATCTCTAAGTCAAGACAATGTTAATCTAATCACTAAACAATGCATTGTAATGTACTTAAATAATACTGGCATGCACAAATGCCATAAATTTATTCTGAATATTTTCGGCAAAATTCCGAAATAATTAATAATGTCTGAACTTCGATTTTCGATGTAGATGTCCTACACTTCGCAGGTGTAGGACATCTATGAAAGTGTCTGAACCATTGATTAAACAGATTAGTGTGATTAAGATGATTTAAAAATATTTTCTTCTCTTAATCATCCTAATCAAATAAATCAGCTTAATCAATGGTTCAGACTTTCGAAAAGTTTATTTCGTGCTTAGAAAAAAAAATCGGCTTACTCTATTAATGCAGAGTAAGCCGAATTTTTTATATATCAGGAAAGATTTAGCAATAATAATTTATGCTTCGTCTTCCATTGTTTCTACTTGTACTTCGTATTGTTTGTCGTTAAGGCTAACGCGCATCACTTTACGGCTGGCTACAGTCATTTTGTCGGTAGCACCTTTTTTCAATTCAGGCATTTTTTTAGCTTCATCAGAAATCTTTCTAACTTCGCATTTTGCATTACCTTTTAAGAATAAGACACCTTTAGCTTGACCTGAAACAGCGATGAATACGTTTTCTTCAGTAGTTGGAATGCCTTCAGCTTCAAGCATATTAGTCCAGTATGCTAATCCTTTTTTCTCGTCTCTTTCGGCGATGTCGATAGGATTTTCTGTAGTTACTGGCAATTTTAAGAATTCAGAAGCTATTTTAACTACTTCTGGATCTGGAGCTACAGGAGTTTTACCGAAGTAACCCAATACCATCTTACCGTAACCATCGGCGATGTTTTTCCAAGGACCAGCCATTACGTTATTGTAGGCTTGTTGGAAATAGAATTGAGAAACAGGAGTTACAGAAGTTCCGAATCCACCTTTAGAAACTACTTCGCGCATTTCTTTGATAACTTCAGGGAATTTATCTAAGATATTGAAGTCGCGCATCATCTGAGTATTTGCAGTTAATGCTCCGCCCGGCATCGGCGAGAATGGGATCATCGGCGATACTTGAGTAGCCTCTGGAGGGAAGAAATAGTCTTTCAAGCAATTTTGGAATTCTTCTTCGTAAACTCTTACTTTTTCGATATCGAAACCGAAATCATAATTTTTGCCTTTTAATGCGTGCATCATGATAATTAAGTCCGGTTGGCTTGTTCCGCCGGATACCGGAGAAACAGCACAATCGATACCATCTGCTCCTGCATCTAAAGCAGCTGTATAGCAAGCTACAGATACGCCTGCAGTCTCGTGAGAGTGAACGCGAATATGAGTGCCTTCAGGCAACATTTTGCGAGCCATCTTGATAGTATCATACATTTTTTGTGGGTTTGAAGTACCGCTTGCATCTTTGAAACAAACTGAATGGTACGGCACGCCGGCATCAAGAATTTGTCTTAAAGTTTTTTCGTAGAAAGGTACATCATGAGCCCCAGAACAGCCCGGAGGCAAGTCCATCATAGTAACTACTACTTCGTGCTTTAGACCGTGTTTAACGATCATTTCGCCGCTGTAAATCAAGTTCTGCACGTCGTTTAATGCGTCGAAGTTACGGATAGTAGTAGTACCGTGTTTTTTGAATAATTTAGCGTGCATTTCTACTACTTCTCTCGGAGCAGTATCTAAAGCTACTGTATTAACGCCACGAGAAAGAGTTTGCAAGTTAGCATCCGGACCTGCTAAGGCTCTGAATTTGTCCATAATTTCAAATGGATTCTCATTCAAATAGAAAAATGGGGCTTGGAAGCGGGCACCGCCACCAAATTCAATGTGAGTCAAGCCGATATGTCTTGCTGCTTCGATTGCCGGAGCGAAATCTTCAAAGATTACTCTTCCGCCAAATACTGACTGGAAACCATCTCTAAGTGATGTATCCATTACGTCGATAAACTTTTTTGCCATTATATAGCTCTTGTATGAATATTTAACATATTGTATTATTTACTGTTTTTTTTAATTCTAAATGCTTGCTTTTCGGCAATGCAAAATAGAAGAATATAAATATATATAAAATTTTCCAAATATCAGAAAAATATTTTTTTAATATTTTCGGAAGTTATTTAGAATAATAGTATTTAATCAAAATAAAATATTTATTTATCAATTGCATTCCAAAATATTATGTCTGAAATAAATTTACTTATTTAGTGCTAAAATTGCATTATCAATTGATTCGATTAGCTCGCTTTCGGTCCAAGGTTTATAAATACATCTCTGCAAATTAGCGAATTTTTTAGCTCGCTCGACTGCTTCTGGGTCAACTTGACCGGACAACATTAACTTAATAATATCTGGATATTTATTATGCACTTGAATTAAGAAGTCATCGCCTTTAATGCCGGGCATCAGCCAATCGGATACAATAATGATTATATCAGCTCCATCGTCCTTTAAATCATCAATTAATTCTAAGGCTTCTAAAGCATTTTCGGCAGTTTCGTATTTGAACTGAGTTTTATAATAATCTCTTAATTGCTGTTTTATGCTGTCGAGAACAATTTTTTCGTCATCGACGCATACTATATATGAGTTCACTATTTCTGTCCTGAATATAATAATATATTATTTTACTATGCTCTTTACCAAAATTTTGCCATTTGGGAGAATTATTCTAACCAATGTAATCGCTTCGCTGAATTGATTAAGATTGATTTCGAAAGACTCTTGCTCAATAGCAGAATCATACAATATTTGCCCTAATACATTAAATATTGTAATTTGAGCATTTGTAATTGCACTTTCTTCGCCTCTTATAGACAAAATATTTGTCTCAGTATTGTAATTAAATATTTTACATTCTTCAGGTTCATCGACCGACGAATACGCATAAACATCGGAAATAGCTCTGCATTGATTAGAAGCAGTAATTTCTACTTGATAAGCTCCTTCTTTATCAATTTTGTAAGACTTCTGAGTTGCACCTTCGATTGCGTGTCCGTTGATATACCATTGATATTTCGGAGCAATTACAGTGCATTGCAATTGGTTATCAATTAAGCGAATTGATGGTTTGTTCGGTGCAGGTTTAGCAATAATAGTTACAGTATCTGAATAACCATTGAAACCATTTACATCCACTACTTGAAGCCAATATTTTCCCGCTGCGGTTACTCTCAAAGTTTTCTCGCGAAATCCATTGGACCATAAATAATTCGGATAATCCAGCAAAGAACTGATGTACATAGTATCGCCAATACACATTGTATAACTGCCTTTATGAGTAAGCTCAATAGTAAAATCATTGCCTACGGATATACCTACAGCTCCAGAATTGGCTTTGCAAAGATTCGCATTAATTACTTCGCAAGATAGTGTTGAATTGCTAGCATCAGCCCAAAGTACTTCTATTTGATTCGTATTCTGTCCGCTAACGATAGCACCGCCCAAACAAAGCCACGAATACACACATCCAGCTTGAGCCGGTACGCTATAAGTTTGTTTAGTATTTCTTTTCACAATTCTAGCTCCGGTGATTTCGACTATAGGCATAGGCGATACGATAAAATGCAAAGTATCTGTAAATCTACTACCGCTTATATCATACACCGTAATAGCAAAGTTCTGCGTAGTATTTGATTTGATTATAAACAGCTCTTTGGACGATTGAATTACTCCGTCGCTCGGAGTCCAACCTATAGTAGTATTTCCAATTCCGCCGCTTACTTTTATAGTAATCAACACAGAATCGCCTTTGCAAGAAATAATTCTGTTTCCGCTCAAAAGCCCCGATGCTGTTATTACAAAGTGCAATGGTTCGATGTACGGTTTTATTTGAAATATTGTGGTATAAATATCATTTTTAGCCACATCGTTATACGTAGAATCATAAGCATTTTTAGTGATTGGGAAATCAATGGAAGAAGTAATGCCGATAGCACAAATTAAAGTATCATTTAGGAATATTACAGATTTGCCTACTTCCATCCCCGAACCGCCGAGATAAGTAGAATAATTTAATTTCCGTCCGTCGGCTGATAATTTTGTGATAAAAGCATCAGCTCCGTAGTCAGCATCTTTCAATACGGTATCAATAGCATTTGGAGTAGTCGGAAAATTTAGCGAATTAGTAGTACCGGTGATTAGCACATTTAGGCTATCGTCCAAATCCATAGTCCACACTCTGTCCGTGCCGAATCCACCGATATAAGTAGAATACTGCAAAGGCTGGGCAGCATTCAAATCTAATTTCATACAAACAATATCGCCTTTGCTTAATACTGCTGAACCGGAACTATATTCTCGAGAATATGCTGAATCAGTAGTCGGGAAGTTGAACGACTCCGAATATCCGGCAACGTATAACTTACCAAGACTGTCCACAATTGCAGAATACGCTACATCTTTGCCAGCTCCGCCGATATAAGTAGAATAATCTAAAATCGAGCCGTCAGCACTAATTTTCGAAACGAATATATCGCCTCCGTCGGCTCCATGGGCAGTATCGCTAAGTATTCGATTGTAAGCATTTACGGATAAAGGGAAATTCGATGAGCGAGTCATCCCTACTATATAGGCATTATTAGCAGAATCAAGTACAATATCTTGCCCCAAATCATCTTCATCGCCGCCTAAATACGTAGAATATAATAGTGCAGTTACGTTCGAATTAAATTTAGTAACAAATACATCGTATTTACCTTTATGCACTTTTTGTATTGCATTAGCAGTAACCGGATATGTTCCGGTTTGAGTGGTATATCCGACTATATACGGATTATTATTAGTATCTAAATCCATAGCTAAGGCATAATCGTCTTTATCGCCACCGATGGTAGTGGAATATAGCAAATGCTTGCCATCGGCACTAATCTTACTAACGAAGCCATCATAACCTGCATTACCTAAAGTGTCATACACTCCGGCTGTACGAGGAAATGTAGTACGAGAAGCTGTATATCCAGCGATTACGAAATCGCCATTTTTATCTATTTTGAAATCCTTTGCGTAGTCGTCCCAATAACCGCCCCAAAATGTAGAAAATAGCATTCTGCCCGTTGAATCGAATTTAGCAATAAAGCAACTGGAATACCCGAACTGGGCACTTTTATTTTCTTTGCTATAAGCCGAATCCGATACCGGAAAATTCGCTGAGGAAGTATAGCCGCAGAGATAAATATTACGCAATGAATCTGTATGCACGCATTCGGCATCATCATAAGCTGTACCACCGAGAAATGATGAGTACAATATCGGCGAACCGGGCAGTACCATTATATCATCAGCTTGCAATTTGTCGCATTTGTGGATTATTTCTTTATGTTTTACTAGTATTTCGTATTTATTAGCAGATGTTTTATTTATCGAATATTTTGGATTATTATCTTTAATTATTTGATTTGGGAAGGTATTGGTTATCGAACTTAATTCAATTCTACCGAGTTTGTCGCAAGACAAAGTATAATCATTATCAAATAGCACTTCGAGATTACTAATCGGATACACTTTAGTGCGATAATTTGCGGTGTTATTGCCGATGAAGTAATTGAAATATTTTGATGAATCGATTTTAGCAGATTTGATTATCACCTTATTCATTGAGATGATCTTTGTTAATTTGCCGGAAGCATAGTCCGCTTTATCGAATAAACCGTTATTGGTTAATAGCAAAGCAGCTCCACCGGAATTAATTTCAGCAATAATTTCTTGATCCCATTGCCCTGAATTTGGTATAATTAATTGGGCAGATGCCTGATTAGCAATAGCGAAAAATGCAATAATCATCAAACAAATCAATTTTAATAAATTGCTCAGTTTGCTATTTCTTATAGCTTTGGCATTCATCGTTTTCTTGTCATTCCTACTCGGTTTGTCATTCCTACTCGGTTTGTCATTCCTACTCGGTTTGTCATTCCTACTCGGTT
>CAZIIZ010000111.1:0-7526 GCA_964539225.1 uncultured Hyphomicrobiales bacterium
CATACTCATACAGATTTATTGCCTAATTCTGGATATAATCAAGGTCAAATTCTTTATACAAATGCAAGTGGTAACTTAACTCCTTTAAATGCTGGCACAGATGGACAAGTTTTAAAAATGGATGCTACTTCGGGTGTTCCTATTTGGTTAGATGATAATAATACTACTTATACTGCCGGAACTGGATTAGTATTATCTGTAGCAAATGAGTTTAGTGCTAAAAATACAGAAGCTATATGGAATGCGAGTCAATTAGTTAGTAAAGATCTTCCTGTGGTTGCACCAACAGTAACAGGGCAAACCTTAGTATGGAACGGAACTTCGAGCAAATGGGAATACGGAAGTACTATTACGGGAACTGGTGTTGCTTATGGAATTGCTTATTTCGCAGATGCTAATACATTAATTACAACCCCAGGATTAGTTACAAATAGTTTCAAATTGGGAATTGGAATGAATGCTACTGATTTACCAGTCGCTTCAGATGGTATTAAGTTAGAAGTTCGAGGCGGCAATGTGATGGTAAGGGAAAATCTTGTACTTAGGAAAGTAGAATCAGCTACTTCTACTGCTGAATTACAATTTTACGGTGCAGGTAATCCTTCCGGGTACGTTGGCATAAAAGCCCCTGTTGCGTATAATTCTACTATTACCTATATTCTACCGGAAAATGTGCCAATAGGCAAACCATTTCTTGCTTCTGATGCAGCCGGACAGTTATCTTGGATTACTAATGCTATCGTAGATAATGGTACCGAAGGACAAACTTTAAGATATGATAACGCTTCCTCTAAGTGGGTAGCGAGCAACGCTTTTCTGAATGACGGTACAAATCTCACCGTAAATAATGCTGGAATTTTACATTTTGCTGAATTATTAACTAATGGCACAGATAATATCGGTTTGAAAGCTCCGGATAATATATCTAATGGAACAGGACTTATATACACTCTTCCAGCTGTTGCTCCTACTGCGGGACAAATACTTCAGAGTACAGCAGCTGGTGTAATGTCGTGGGTAGATGCACCAACTGGAGGAAGTGGTTTAATGCCTACTGGCAGTACCGATGGGCAAACAATTAGATATAATGGTTCTGCTTGGGTAACTTCTGATATTCTTCAATTAATTACTCCAGTATCGCCAGATACTGTTAGTGCGAAGATTACCGGAGATTTATGGGTAACAGGAGATTTGATTGTAGATGGTAATATTGACCCTACTTCAATTATCCTTCAGCCGCAAGCGACAGCTCCAGCTACTGCTTATAAGGGAATGGTTTATTATGATGCAAATACAAATCAATTAAAAGTAAATTCTGCGGCTACTGGAGCAACAGCTCCGGTGTGGGGGACAATCCCAGTATCAAAAGCACCGATTGAAGAATCTGATGGTGCAATTGATGTTACAGGCAGAACTTATATAATACTTTTATCTGATGATCCAGTTGTATTAACAGGTGGGGTTGCCGGACAGATTATTATTCTACAAAAAACTGGTACTGGTAGTACCGCCACATTGTTACCAGATTCCGGTATTTACAAATTAAACGGTTCTTGGACAATGGGTGTATTAAATGAAAATAGTACAATTACTTTGATTTTTGATGGTACAAATTGGGTAGAAATTGCGAGGGCGAATAATTAAACATCCTTAACAATATACAGGTGATAAACTATGTTTCGCAGAACTTTATCTTATACGTTTAGTTTAATTTTAGTAAACATTTTTATTCATAGTATTTCTTTAGCTCAGGGCACTCGAACTGAGTATGAGATTCGCTTATTAAAAGAAAGCGACAGAACCAAGTATATTGTTTTATCCGCTCCGGCGGATTTGAATGAGGTTGTGGATTTTAAGTTGCCTCCGGCTAACGGTACTGTCGGGCAAGTATTAGCAATAAATAGTGCGGGAAAAATGGAGTGGACTACTCCGAGTACGAGTTCTGCTCCTACAGTAAGCCCGTTTCCTGTGGGTACGATCATACAATATGCAGGAGATAATGCTCCGTCGGGTTGGCTGATGTGCGACGGAAGTTTGATACCAGAATCGCCGGAATATGATAGTTTGAAAGCGGTTATAGATAAAAAATATGGAAGTGGTTCAGAATATAGACTGCCGAATATGCAGGGGAAATTTGCTCTTGGTAAAGATGCCGTTAGAGGTATAGGCGTGAGCGGAGGAGAAGAAACTGTTGTTTTGGATTCTATGCAGATGCCGAGGCATCGGCATACATTCATGATGAGTAGTGAAGGAACTACATCAGGCTTATTTAATTCGCAGGTGCCGTTGTCGAATCCTCCTATTTATAGAATATATTTGAATGTGGCTCCTGGTAGTGTGCCTACACTTTTCAAGCAAGCACCTACTACAGAGCTTAATAAGAAATTTCTGGGTATAGAGACAATTTCGAATGAGGGCGGAGGTTTAGCTCATAATAATATGCCGCCATACATAGTAGTGAATTTTATAATTAAGTATTAAAATAATAGATAAAATAAATAATGAAATTAAATAGACATAGCATTGCACTTCGATTTTTACTGATAATATCGGTAGTAATGGCGTATGCCTATTCTTTTTCGTTTGCTCAGAGCTGTTTAGTTAATATTTCTGGTGGTGGTAATATATTTTTAAGTTCCGGTGCTGTGATGAAAGTAAACGGAGGTCTGAAGATTTCTAATGGTGCTACATTATTGCATGATAACGCCGGAGTAAGTAATTTATGGATGTCCGGCGATTTTAGAAATTTGGGTACTTATACTCAAAATCAATACGGACTACTTCGATTTTCTGGTTCTACTCAAGATAGTATTTCTGGCAATGATTATTCGTATCCTCGGATTTGGTTGATGAAAACCGGTTCGGGAATGGTGTCGTTGTCGCCGGGAACTGATATTACAATTTCCCAGTCGCTTCGTTTAATCGGTAATTCGATATTAAATATTCATCGTTCGAATTTGACTATTGAACCGACAGCTATGATTTATCCGGATTTGATTTCCAATTATTCAGTAGATCCACTTAATGACCCTTTTGGAAATACTAAGTTTATTATGACGAGCGGCGAGAAGCAATTGAGCGGACAAATTATTAGGAAACTACCCGAAATGCCATCGCTTGCTTCGGATTTTAGTATTCGCTTTCCGATAGGCACTCCGTCGGATACTGCGAATCCAATAGTTAGAAATTACAGTCCTTCGAGATATGTATTTAGTGCCGGAGAGGCTACAATAGGAGCAAATGCTTTTCTGTCAATGCGATGTATTGCGTCCGAACATTCAGCAGTAGAAGTTAGAGGAGTATCGCTTAAGAAATATTGGAAAACTGCATATAATAATATATTCGTTAAACCCGGAGGCTATAATGTGCGATTTAATTATCAGCAAACCGAAGTATTGGGTTTCGAAGAATTATATATGTTATGCTTATTTTTTAGACCGTATGACGGATTAAATGGTACTTACTATATAAATGCTGGAGCTGGATACGGTATTGAGCCGGTAAATAATAGATTTTATGTGGACGAAGTTAATAAAAAAGATACTCTCAGCCAAACTCAAGTACTGTTGGACGGCGAATGGACTGCCGGTCAAGCCGAAGCGGTTAGTACATTCTATTATAGTATTAAAGATGGTGGCGATTGGTATGATGCTACTACTTGGTCTAAGCAAGGCTTTAACGGAGTAGCCGCAAATACATATCCATCAACATTAAATGATAAAGTATTTATTGGCAATAATAAAACTGTGGTAATTAATAAAGATTCGCTGCACAGCACTACTCCAGCAATTAAGTCAATTAGAGTACAGAATAAAGGACGACTAAAATTTGCTACTCATAATGCTCAAGCTCTTGGAGATACATTGATAGTTGAAACTGGTGGTACTTTGGCTATATCAAGTCCTGATGGAATTTCTACTACTGGGCTTCTGGGAAATGTGCAGACCACCAATAGAGACTATTCTCAGTTTGGTATTTATGAATATGTAGGCGATAGAGATCAAGTTACCGGAAGCGGAATTCCCGATATTGTTAGTTCGCTGATGGTCAAACAATCGTCGAATACTAATACTGTTTCTTTGACGAAATCAATTTTGATTAAAGATTCCTTGGTTATCAATCGAGGAATCTTTCACTTATACAAAAATGGAAATTTTACAGCCAATGGCGAAACCGGAGATACTACTAACCGCAGAATAACTATGCGTGGCGGTGAGTTTGTGATGCAAAATTTTCCCACTAAATATAAAAATCCTGTTTTTACTGCCGGAACAATTACTTTCGATGGTACCGGGTCGTTCCGTATCCCGAGCAGTACCAGCCCCGGTGCAGGCGAACCGGCAGTTACTCAATATTCTAATTTGAAATTGCGTGGGGCAAGAGGAGCTAATACTTATGTTACTTTCGATCCATCCGGCGAAATCAGGATTAGCGACAGCTTAAATATATCGGGACTTTCGTTCGATCCAACTCCTATTTCCGATAGATTTATTGTTACCGGATCGACTGTCGTATTTAATGGTGCCGGCGATCAATACATCCCAACCGGATATGCAGCCGCAAAAGCATTGATATATAGATTGAAATTTGACAACCTTAATATACAAGGAAGTGGAAATAAAATTTTATTACCGCCTAATGATTTGAATACTGTGGATAATTACGTTTTGGTGCGTAATACAGTAAATTTAAAGACAGCTAATTTAGTATCAAATAATTATCAAATTAAGGTGCTGAATTCTTGGAATGCCGATCCGGGAGCTACTTTCCAAGCCGGCACAGGATTAGTAACTTTTGAAGCTGATGGTAAGATAACCAATATTCGCTCGAGCGGAATACAATTTAATAACGTTAATATAGAAGGAACAGCCATAAATGGTGTTGTGAATTATATTGACAGTATGATCGTCGGCGGAAATTTGACAATTAATCCTGCCAATCTTACAGATAAGAATAGTACCGCTCTTTCAGTGCGAGGCAATTTTATTAATCGAGGTACTTATACAGCCAATAGTGGAAGATTGTATTTCAATGGTACCGGCGGAGACCAAACCTTGACCCATAGCGGCAAAGGTACTTTTTATAATCTTACTGTTAATAAAACTACTGGTAATGTATTGTTGGCGGGCGATTCGCTTATCAGAGTAACAAATAATTTGACTTTGACCAAAGGAAATATCGGAGGAAGAAATTCCGGTACTCCTGCTAATAAACCAATTATAGTGGATAGTGCTATCACTCGTCCGAGTGCAACTGCCGGATATGTTGACGGCAGATTGCGATTCCCAACCACCGAAGGAGCTTTTAGCCGACTATTACCGTTGGGATTAGGAACTGATTATGCTCCGATGCAATTCGATATTACCGGATATGGTGGTGGTGCGGGGTATCTTGACGCTTGTGTTATTCTACAGGATAGTATGCCTGGACTTACAAATACAGTTCTTCAAAATCAAGTACCGAACGGACCGGAATTAGATATTACTAAAACAGTTCGAAAAGTATGGGTAATGAATGCTGATACTTCTATTGCTTTAGCAAATAGATTTAAACTCGGTGCATCACGTAGCTATAATATAGAATTTTTCTTTCCGGCTACTGATGTTCGCAATGGAGCATTAACGGGAAGTTTTGAAATTGGTCAAAGAGATACTACTATCGCTAATCGTGATACTCTTACTGGTAATAATGGTAATTGGTCAAAGCCATTTATGGCAGATCGCAATCCATTATCCACAAAATTTACAGGCAACCAAAATTTCACTAATACAGCTTTGCAATATTTTATACTTGGCGAACCGAAAGTATTTACTTATTATAGTATAGCCAACGGAAATTGGACTGATATGAATATTTGGTCCACAGCCGGATATGAAAGTATAGAATCGGCTCTGAGAGCTCCAGCTACTAATGATAATATCCGAATCGGAAATGGTAAACAAGTTACTATTAATGCAAATCATGCAGTTGCTACTGGGAGAACAGTTTATGTGGAATGCGGTGGAACTGGATACCAGAACGGACATTTAATATTTGGTACACCAAGTATTTTGTTAACCGGTGCTGGAACATTTAGACTTGACAGTGCAGGAGCAATTACAATTAGACATGCTCAAGGCATTTCAACGACAGCAACAACAGGTTGTATCCAGACTGCTACTAAATATTTCAATGGTCTTGCTAATCATAATGCGGGGCAGTTCATATATGCAAGTACAGCAAGCCAAGTAACAGGTAATGGGCTTCCGGCGACCGTGCGAACTTTGAAATCAAATTTATCAGCTGGTACTCTAACCTTTACTGGTACGAGTCCGATTATTAGACAAGTTACAGATAGTTTATATTTAGCAAGCGGGATTACAGATTTATCAACTGTAATTATGAAAGTTGGTGGCAATTTTGTAATTGATAATGGAGCTTCTTTTACTCCAGGAACAACTTATGGAAGTGATGCCGGTAGTATAGCTACGAATAATCAAAATGATTCTAACCTATATGCGAGTGTTGTAATTTTTAATGGTGTTGGAACTCAATACATACAGGGTACCTATAATGATGGAGTAGCACCACTTTATTTTAATAGATTAACCATGTCTAAGCGTAATGGTATTCTAATTTCCAAGCTTAATATTCAAACAAATGTATTATTCCTGAATCTTGTTAATAGAGCAAATGTAAATGTAGCTCAATATAATAAATCATTATTAGTATATAATCCTTCAAATAATAATTATTGGGTAGGACGACCTAATATTTATGGATCTTCAAGTGCATATAACGAGGATCCTTTATATGGTTATGTAGTTGGAAGATTGATTCGTTTTATAAATGCTACTGAAGGTGGGCGAAATTTCCCGATTGGTACTGGGATAAAATTTGCACCTCTTTATATAAGTAGAACTAGTGGAACAGGTTCTGCTGGTGGGTTGCTCGAGATTCAAGCAGTTGAAGGAAATCATCCAAGTTTTAAGCCTTTGAATATTAATCAGAATACAAATATTCAGAGATATTATGAAATTACTCGACCAGTTGGAGCAGATGGAATAACCTTGATGAGTCCAAATTATACACAAGGTAGTGTCCCGTTAACTGTACAAATTATGTTTACTCAAGATGAACCTAGAGGTGGAATCAATCCAACTAGCTATAAAGCATTTAGATTGCTTGCCGATAGTACTTGGTCAAGTTCTCTTAATATTACTACAACGAGTCCTTTAGCCACTAGTATTACAGCAAATCCCAATAACACTACACCGTATCTTACTCAAAATAATATATTTGCAGCTCAATCTCAATTTACCAATACTAAATCTATTACTCTTATGGTTGGCGAAGCTCCGAATAATTTAGCAAGGATATTTTATTCTAAAAATTCTGGAGTTTGGAATAGTCAAAGTACTTGGGTGTCGGCGAATCCCAGTATATTGTACGAGAATACAGAGACTGGATACGCACTTACTTCCAATTATTATAATGACTATCCGAGGTACAATGATGCGACAAGAAAAGACTATGTAATAATTGGT
>CAZIIZ010000112.1:0-3337 GCA_964539225.1 uncultured Hyphomicrobiales bacterium
AGTCAAAACTTAATTGAGCCATTTCTTTTGATGGAAATTGTGCCATCAATACAGAAATTTCTAATACCATCGTCCATAATCTAATGGCGTGGCGATAGTCTGCTACTTGGAAAGTTTTTTTCTTTTCATCATAGAATTTCAAAAGGTTTAAACTGGCTAAATTGCAAGCAGTATCATCTAAGAACATATATTCGCTGCAAGGATTGCTCGCATTGATTCTGCCTGATTGAGGCGAAGTATGCCACTCGTTGATAGTCGTGTCGTATTGAAGTCCCGGATCGGCTGATTTCCAAGCGGACATTGCAATTTTTTCCCATAAGGCACGAGCTTTTACTGTTTTGCAAATTGTATTACTTGTTCGCCAAGTAAGATTCCAATCTTCATCTTTTTCGACGGCTTTCATAAATTCATTTGTTACTCGCACCGAGTTGTTAGAATTCTGACCGCTTACGGTATTATACGCTTCGCTCTCGTAGTGAGAATTATATTCCTCAAAGTTCAAATTAGTAAATCCTTGCTCAACTAACGATAATACTCTATGAACGTAGTTCATAGGCACACCTCTGTGAGCAGATTTAGTAATTAAATCTTTGAGTTTAAGATTTTTAACAACATCAGTACCGCCTTCAACGGCAGCATCGACAATTGCCGATAAGAAAGTGGAATTGATTTTCGAACCGGAAACCAAAGCAGCAACTTTCTCTTCTTCTTTAGCTTTCCATTCGATAAATTCTTCGATATCCGGATGGTCAACATTGATGATTACCATCTTTGCAGCACGACGAGTAGTTCCGCCTGATTTTATTGCTCCAGCTGCTCTATCGAATATTTTCAAGAAGCTCATTAATCCCGAAGAATATCCACCACCGGACAAATGTTCGCCCGAACCACGCAATTGAGAAAAGTTCGAACCCGTACCGCTTCCGTATTTGAAAATACGAGCTTCACGCAAAGCCAAATCAAAGATACCGCCTTCGTTTATCAAATCATCTTTTACTGACTGGATAAAGCAAGCGTGAGGTTGCGGATGGCTGTAAGCATCTTCGCTTTCTTTTAATTCTTTAGTGTCAGGGTCGATATACAAATGCCCTTGTTTGCTTCCGGTGATACCATAAGCCCAATGCAATCCGGTATTGAACCATTGCGGAGAATTAGGTGCAGCCATTTGATTCAACAGCATATAAACTAATTCTTCATAGAATATAGTTGCGTCTTCGGCAGTATCGAAATAATTATACTTTTCGCCCCAATATTTCCAAGTGCCAGCTAATCTGTGGGCTACTTGTTTCATAGAAGTTTCGGCTCCCAATACAGGGGTGTCGTCTTCGTTCAGGAGTGCTTTACCTTTGTCGTCGTATTGAGGAACACCAGTCTTTCTGAAATATTTCTGGGCTAAAATATCAGTAGCCACTTGCGACCATTGCTCCGGTACTTCTACGTTTTTCATTTCGAATACAGTAGTTCCGTCCGGATTTCTTAATACTGAAGAGCGATTTTCATATTTGAATTGATCGTAAACGCTCTTTCCTTCAATGGTAAATCTCCTTTTTATTTGCATTTGGGGAAACCTTTATATATATAATTTAAAAATATTTGCTTTTATAAAAATATAATTCCTTGTACCTAACTTACGACATTTTTCCTTATTTTTGTTTTCCGTTAGTTTTCAGGGTACGCAATTTAGGAAAATTTTTATCGTTATTAAAGTTTTTTTTTATATCTTGATCAAATAGTTTTCCACATGATGTTTTTTGGATTTTGGTTTATTTTCAATTTTAACACATAAATTAATAAAGGTAAACAATGCTCGAAATTTT
The DNA here is from genome assembly GCA_964539225.1 of uncultured Hyphomicrobiales bacterium. Classification (GTDB taxonomy): domain Bacteria; phylum Bacteroidota; class Ignavibacteria; order Kapaibacteriales; family UBA2268; genus CALLXS01. The sequence continues at coordinate 1,818 of CAZIIZ010000112.1, forward strand.
ATATAACATAGACCTTTCTATATTTCATTTTATAAATTCTACTTTGGCAAATCCTGTTTTTGACTTGATTATGCCGATTATTACGAGTGTAAAATTTTGGATGCCGATTTATATTGTCAGTATAGCTTTGCTAATTTTGAAGGGCGGCACTAAGGGCAGAATTCTTGCTATAATTTTAATGTTAAGCATCGTAATTTCTGATCAGACCAATAGTCATTTATTGAAAAATATTTTTAATAGAGAGCGTCCATGCCACTCCGTAGAAATTGCTCGTTTGCTTATTGGCTGTCCGGGCGGTATGTCGTTTCCGTCGTCTCACGCATTTAATAATTTCTGTGCGGCAGTAATTATTTCGATGTTTTATCGCAATCGCAAATGGATATTTATATCAATTGCAGGAATTATTGCATTCACGCGCCCCTACTGTGGCGTTCATTATCCATCGGATATTTTAGCTGGTGCTGCTCTTGGAGCTTTGCTGGGATATACGATTGTGCGGATAGCTCAATTGATTGGGAAAAGATATTTTAATACGGATATTCTGAATATTTAGCATTATTATTCGCCATTATTCAAAAGCCTTCGGCAGGATTACGAAACCTGCCGAAGCTAAAAAGTATAATAAACTAATTTTGTATAATTTTCTTTGTTCCTAATCAAATAGATATGGAATATCAGAAAAGGCAAATATTTACCAAAGTATTATTCTTTAGGCAATAATTTAATTTCCGGAATCGCTTCTAACACATTCAATACAAATAAAAGCTGCATTGTTTCATTAAGAGCGGCTTCTATATCCTCAGACCAACGATAATGAATATTACCTTCGCGTTCGTATTCAGAATCGGCGACGTGAAAATGCTCCAAAACGGGGAATTCATCTGGAAGCTCAGGATTAACTAATTTAGCAATTATTTCATTAATATTTGCTGGATAATCTTCCGCTCTGCACACCCAAAATCCAATCGGCAACGGGAATTCATAAGTATCGAACCAATTCTCGGAAATATCTAAAACGAAATCATTGCCGGTACTTCCTTGCCAAACTACTGCAGTATCACATTGTTCCAGCATTGTCGGCAGATCATCTTTAATTTCCTTGATTTCAGGGAAAGAATCATATCGTTCGGCTAATATCATTCGAGCTACTACCGTAAGATAATCGCTTTCTTTAACCGTAGCCAGAGACTTAAATTGATTAGCACTACGATTAAAATATATTGACAATTCGCCGGTATAGTTTTCGTAAGCGATACAGTTCTGTTGGATAATTCTATAGTCAGCGATTCCTAGTCCATTGGCATATCCAATTGGATTTAAAATCGCAACATCAATTTTCTTCTTAGAGAATAATTCTGCTATTCTGTCTTCAGTATCTCTAAATAAATGCAAATCATACTCGCCTTTAATCTGCTCAAATCGCTCAATTAAAGGATTATATATCTCTCTGTTGGGTATTCCTATTTTTATGCTCATTATATTATTTCTTTAAATTCGACAATACAATACTATTATCTCTT
>CAZIIZ010000112.1:3347-7525 GCA_964539225.1 uncultured Hyphomicrobiales bacterium
TAATTGGTAGATTGTGAATTACTTTTGTAATATATTTACTTAATATTAAATCTTTACGAAAACATATCCGGGAAGAAATGGCGTTCAATAATATCGCACCAAATATGTCCGGTCAAAATATGAGATTCTTGGACTCTTGCAGTTACTTTGCTCGGCACTACTACCGAATAGTCGCATAAAGGCAAAATCGGACCGCCATCGCCTCCGAGTAAGCCAATTACGATTACTCCGAGTTCCTTAGCTCTATGAATTGCATTCATCACATTAGGAGATTTGCCGGAAGTAGTAATTCCGACTAACACATCTCCAGAATTAGAGTATGCTTCCACTTGACGAGCGAATACATTGTCGAAGCCAATATCATTGCCGCCAGCAGTCATTATGGAAGGATCGACAGTCAAAGCCATTGATTTAATAGCTCGTCGGTTAATATTTCCACGATAACGAATCACTAATTCAGCAGCGAGATGCTGAGCATCAGCGGCACTACCGCCATTACCGCAAAAAATTATGTTTCTATTCTCAAATGCAGCTTTTGCCAATACTTCGCCACATTTTAATATATCTTCTGAGCATTGTTCTAACAAAATTTGCTTAGTAGCGATGCTTTCGTTGATAGTCTCAGTTATTAGATTATGATAGTTATTCATATTTTATCTACATTATGATTGATTAATCTGTGTTTTTTTTGATGATAGCTACTAATTCATTTTTTCCTAAGCCGGAAACAGCAGAAAATGGTAAAACTTCCACAAGATTATGGCATAGTTGTAAAAATGTTTCGATTTGTAGTTTTCGCTCTTCAATTGCAGTCTTAGTAATCTTGTCGCATTTGGTTAAGACTACTAAATATTTCAGTCCATTATTCTCTAACCATTCGAACATTCCCAAATCAGAGTCCATCGGGTCGTGTCTCGAATCAACAAGTACACAAACCATTTTGAGATTCGCTCTTTTTAGGAAATAAGTTTTAGTCATTTCAGACCATTGCAACCTGTCGGCTTTAGACACAGCCGCATAGCCATAGCCCGGCAAATCGACCAACACCCATTTATCCTCGACACTATAAAGATTGATTTGGCGTGTTTTGCCCGGATTGGAGCTAATATGAGCTAAGTTCTTACGATTAACGAGATTATTTATTAACGACGACTTACCTACGTTCGAACGTCCGGCGAAAGCTATTTCCGGATAAGTAGTTTGCGGTAAATCTTCTATTTTATTTGTGCCGGCTATAAAGTCAGCTTTTCTTATATACATTGTTGCCTTGAATTAATTGAAATAAAAAGATAAAGTAAAAAACATCGACGAATTACCTAGTCCGGCAGTAAATTTATCTGGTAAATTTACCTTAACAGTCTCGCCGGTAATAGCAGTATTCTCGACTGATGAAGTAGCATATTTCAAACGTATAGAATATTCAGCGGAAAGGCTTACATTCTTAAATGCGAACCATTCAGCTCCCAGAAAGAAACCTAAACCATATTCATTTGAAGATATTACGGATTTTGCTTTTGTAAAGTTTAAACCCTCTTCTGTAGATTTAGCTATAGAATATATTGCTTCGGTGCCCATATAAGCCAAAATGTTAGACGAAGTACCGAAATTATATCTAATCCCCGGAGTAAATGAAAAATTCACAGATGATTTGGAATAATCCTTTGCCGAATTTGTGTCGGGTTTGTCTTGGTGATCCGATTCAATATTTATCCCTAATCCCATTCGGAATGCAGTATGATTAGCGAAATAATATTGATAGCCGATGCCGCCATTGAAATTAGCCGGAGACAACTCGCTAAGTCCCTTTAATTGGAATAGCAAAGCCTGATCTCCTGATTTAGCTCTATATGAAACGTCATCTGCTGCAAATAGATTATTTGCACAGGCGGCTATTATCATATAAGCAATTATTCTAAATATTTTCATTAATCTATCCTTGTAATATTATAGTCTAACTTTATGAAAAATAAATGGTGGAGACACACTCAACACACTTACGTTATCCGGAACTTGAATTTCTGGGACCAACACTCCGGAAGAATCAGAAATCACATTCTGATATTCTATGAATGCAGTAACGGATTCTAAAGATAAATCTTTTATTACATTGATACCGCCGCGAACGGTAATTGTTAACAGCAAAGGCTCAACTATGTGATTTCTCATCATATTAGCACCTCGAATCTTCACTCGAACGTCAGGAATTACTAATTCTGCAATTTGTTGAATATCAGCATTTATTTTCACAGTATTGGGCTTTACATTGATAACGCCCTTCAAAGTATCAGAAAGTTCGATAAATGCTGCGATTGGTTCGAATACATCTTCATAATATTTATCAGCTGTAAACCATTTCTGAATATTTCTAGCTATAGCATCGTTACCATTAATCATCACTAAATCGGGCTTTAGCTGCACATCCCCAACCAAAGTATAACCTTCGCGAGGAATAATATTAACTCTAGAATACAAGGGAACGCTGTATTCTCCAACATTTCCGGTATTGATTTTAATATTATCGGGTATAATTTCCAAAGGCTGCACGAAATTCAGGAATTGTATATTTTTTACAATATTGTCTCTAGTTATTTCAAATATGGTGTCTTTGATTGTAGCTTTGGATAAATCAATATCGCAAATAGCCGATGAATTAAAATAAAGATTAAATATTTGCCAACCCGATCCTTTGATTGTTAATGTTAAATTTTCGGGTGCAGCCGATTCGAACGCACGCGTAGAAGGCAGTTTAATCACTAATGGAATATTTATATTTGTTCTATATTCTTGATTCAGAGAAGTATATGCCCAAAGTGCAATCGCAAAAACCAGCGAACTGATGAACGAATTAGAGAATAATATTTTAACTATTCTTTTCAGTCGGGAATATTTTGCCAATTTTTGTTGTAAACTCATAGATAGTTACTATCGCCCATTTTAAAGAACGCAAATTAAGTATTATTTGTCTAAGTTCAAAGAATCTTTTAGTTTTATTCTTCTTTGGTTAAGCTCGGTCAGTTTCATCAAATTTTCTAATTGGATGCTATTGTCGCTTTTTTGAGCTTGAGATATTGTTTGAATTTCTTGCTCTACCTTTTTCAATTCAATTCCAATAATCGCATCATTAATAATTCGCTTTCTATCAATTGCAGGGTCTTCCACTCCGAATTTCTTCCAACTATCGCTGAATCCTTCTTTTTGGAAGTTAATATCTATCAAATAATTCAAAATATCTTTATCAATTGTATCATCTTCATGATTTAATGCGTTAATTATATTTGAATGCTTTTCATAAAGCTGGTCGATTGTTTCATAAATTTTCTTTGCCCAATCAGTGAAAAAGAAATCCGCAGAAATATTCAATTTTTTCTTGCAATAAGGAAATATTTTTTCATTACTGACGATTTGCTCGAATAATGCTCTCTCATCAATTGTAATATCAATTTGGGCAGGCAAATACGAATGAGATTCTGTAGATTCAAACGGATCCATATAAAATTCTGGCGGTACTGAGCTTTCTTCTTCATAATGCTGATGATAAAAGTATTCGTCCGGCGGCGGAGCTTCAATAGCTTGCTTACGGCTGTAAATATCTCGGATTTGACTTTCACTTAAATTCATCAACGAAGACAGTCTGCCTATATAAAAATCGTGCTGAAGTCTATCAGGAATACTTGTAATCAATTTAACTACTTGCTTTATAAATTCCGATTTTTCTTTCGGTGAATCTAAGTTATTGGTTTCTTTAAAGAATTCATATTTGAAATCTACAAATGAAATAGCTGCGTCGAAATAGCTTTGGAACATCTTAGCACCGCTTTCACGAATCAAGCTATCGGGATCTTCGCCTTTGGGCAATCGAATTACTTTTATATCGAATCCCATCGGTAAAGCTACTTCAATAGCTTTATCCGTCGCATTAATTCCGGCTTTGTCCGAATCATAAGAAATATACAATTTCTCGGCAAATCTTTGCAGGGACTTCAATTGACCGATGGTCAAAGCCGTACCACATGACGCAACGGCTGTAGTAAATCCGGCTTGATGAAGCGAAATTACGTCCGCATAGCCTTCGGACAATATTATCTGTTTCTTATTACGAATCTCATTTTTGGCTTGGAACAATCCGTACAGAGCCATACTTTTATCATAAACCGACGATTGAGGAGAATTCAAATATT
>CAZIIZ010000113.1:0-7488 GCA_964539225.1 uncultured Hyphomicrobiales bacterium
CGTTGTCATTCCTGCGGAACGAGTCTTCGAGTGGATGCAGGAATCTCTAACATTTGTAATATTATTGAGTTACTAATAATAACACATTGATGTGTATTCCTAATTTTATTATTGGAATATCTTTAAATTGACTTATGCAACGGTCTTATATTATTCTTATAATCATCTTAATCACATCATTCAGGTTTATCAATGGTTCAGACAATTAGATTTCTGCATTTACTCGAAGACTCGTTTGCTGGAATGATAATTTAGCGTTTATAGAAATTTCGGCACAACGATTGCAATACGTATAGCACATAAGAAATTGAATGGATTCAAAATTAAATATAAGGAATACGGATATGAATATTACAGAAATCAGACACCAGCCTGTAACTACTTATGAACCAAAGGCTTTCAAGAATGCTGAAGTAGTTAAAAAGTCAGAAATAGCCTCTGCAAATAGCGTGGCGAAGCCGGTACAAGATGCTGAATGGCAGAAGAATATTCTGCTCGATGTGATTAGTTCGCTGGAGAATAGTATCCAAGTTGATAATAATCACCCATTAAGTCGTGCCGATTATAAGCCAATTGATAACTTCTCTGAAGCACTCGGAGAATTATCTTTCTTCAGCACAGATTTATTCAAATCTCAAGCATCAGGAGCTCAAGCTAACCTAAGAATAGAAGATATTGCGATGTTGTTTTCCGACAACTATGCAAATGCCTAATATTGACTGAGAAGTTCGAGCAGATCTCAAATATAATAGTAAAACGGCTGTTCTATAATATATATATAATCAATATATTTGAACAGCCGCTTTTTTATTAAATAATACTTTTGATAAAGGACTTCGTAGTCCAATATACTTTTCTTCTAATGAATTAGAAATTCAAACTGAGTCCGTAAAGTATTTGATATTTATTACTTTGATAAATAGTTTCCTTAATATTATAAATCATAGTTCCGTACTCACCAGTTGCAAAAGCTGAGATTGAAGGAGTTAATTTAATATTAATACCCATTTGCAATTTGCCTATAGCACCGCCCTTAGCACCGCCGAGGATGATTTTCGTAAATGGTTGAATTGATTCTCCCAATCGGATGAATTCAGGAGAATACTTGTACGATAATCCGCCCCAGAAATAATCCGGCATTTGTTTATAAGTAGCTATTTGCTCGCCATTGTGAAAATTAAATTCTTGATAAAATGTTTCTTCGCCGAAATCTATTCCGAGCGAATGCTCAGAATTAAATTTATATGCTATTGACAATCCATTGCCTTGTAGGAATGAATTATTATCTTTAGGCAAGTTGTTAGTTTTACCATAATATTTATTCGAATTGCTCCAGCTGATTTCGAAATTCGGGTCAATTGTCTGTAATTCGTTTATATCAACAAGATTTAAAGGTACAAAACTGTTTCTTAAGGCTGTAGGTTTGCTTAGTAGAACATTATTGCTACTACTATATGGTGAATATGCAATAGCTGAATACATTTTCCCAATGTGATTATCGTTACTTTGGTTATCGCTGATGGATGTTTCATTCTCTGAAATACGAGAATTTACAGAATTATTCTCTAAATTTTCCGCAATAAATTGTTTGTCGGACTTAGTAGAAATCGTTGCCATTGTCTTAATTGATTTCGGCAAAGAATATTTATGACTAGTCGTAGATAATGGTTTCGCAGCATTATTAGAAGCAAATACTCGATTATTATTATCAGACTCCGAGCGTTCGTTTTGAATCGAAGAAACCAATGGATATTTATTGCCGGCTTGATTGCTTTTCGCAATTTCGGGCGAATCAGTCAATCGGAATGCTCCTGCTATCGACAATAACAGTATCAGAACAATAGAAGCTTTGCGGAAACCATTGTGTTGCAACCAAGACCAATAGTATCTGATGCCAACATTAGGCATTCCGGTTGACGGAATCGAGAATCCCAATCCGGCAAAGACAGCTGCTGTTGTGTCTGAAGGTATATCTATTGAGTTTAGATCCAAGTTCGTAATATTCTGCAATTTTAGTTGTTTGCTGAACTCGGAGCGAACATCCTGGTTTATTGCCATTTCCGAAAAAAGTCTATCCTCCAGAATTGGATTCAGTTCGCCGTCTAAATACTCATGTATTAATCTTGGATATTCCATATTAATTTCAATCTATAACTATTTTCAAATAATATCATTTTTATCAATAATCTTTCAAAAACGGAGCTAATAGGGTTTTGATTTTTTCCTTAGCTCTCCAAACTCTATTTTTGACTGTCGCACTTGTATCGCCGGTAATATCGGATATTTCTTGATATGAATATCCTTGGTACTGGCGTAAAATAAAAGCTTCCCTGTATTCTATGGGCAATTTATTCAATGCCCCTTGTATCAATTCCATTTGCTCGATTGAGTCCATTTTATCTTGTGTTTCGTTACGAGACGGAGACATATAATCTTCGAATGTATCTAATTCTTTACGGTCTCGTTTGTAATTCAAGCAAAGATTCCTTGCTATAGTAATAATATATCCGGCTATGTTACCGTCGATATTGCGTTGTTTCGCAGAGTTATAAAATCTGACAAATGTGTCCTGAAACACGTCGCTAGCATCTTCTTTATTGCCTAATACTTTTAAGCAATAAGCGTAAATTTTGCGTGAGTATCGCGAATACAATTCAGCAAAAGCCGGCTCTGCTATACTTTTTTTTTCTATAAGCAGTGCTGAAAGCTCGGAGTCGCTATATTTGCTGTATTGATCTCTCATTAGGGATACCAAAATCCTGCATTTACGTTACTGAATAAATATCGGCTATTGCCGGAATTCATATCAGCTACGTATAAGTTGCTTGCAAATTGTAGCGAACTGTTTTTATTACTTTTAGAGTATATCAATGCACTTTCTGACTTATTAAAACTCTGATACCTGCATCTCTCGTCTAAACTTACTTTTACTAAATATGAAAACGTATAATTACCGTTTGAATTAGGTACTGCTTTTTGCAAGCTGCCATTCATATCTACGAAAGCTATATATTTGTTATCAGTAACCGGTAAAGGCTCGAATGCTGATAAGTTGCCGAAGTCAAGGAGTTCGCTAGTATTATTTGTTAAATTAATTCGTGCTACCTTATTGACATCAGCTACTTTGACTGAAAAATATATGTATTTGCTGTCCGAACTCCAATTCAATCTTGAAACAAAGTAGCTATTATTTGAATCAATTTGATATGGTATCGTTATATTCGATAATACATCGTCAGGATTATTAGTAGAAACAACTTTTAAAATCCGATTTATATTATCATCGCTATCTTCTAAGATTGCTAACATTTCAGAATTTGGCGAAAATGCCGGTATAGTCTGATGATTTATCTTATATACTAATTCCTTCTGAGCGTTAGTTATCAAATCTATAATTATGATTTTGTCAAATCCAACCTGAGCGAAAGCCTTTTTTCCGTTCGGCGTAATTCCGGGATTCTTATAATTATTATTTGCACTTGAAAGCATTTCTCTCAATTTACCTGTTTTTATGTCGAATAGATCTACGGTTTGTAGTCCAATCGACACCCCTTTCAAAATAATAAGTTTGCCGTCTTGCGAAGGAGCACAATGTAACTCACAATCGTTAAGTATTACTTTCAATTCGCTGCCGTCCTTATTCGCTCCATAAACAGCCGTAGTCGAACTGTTTAGCAATTTAGCTGTGAAGTATAGCTCGCTCGGCTTTGTCTCCGCAGGAGTGCCTGAATTGTCGCATACATTGCAAGCAACTGCAATTATGGGAATCAATATGCTGCAAATCAGTATAATTCTTTTCATGTTCTTCGCTACTTTCAAACTAACTAAATATATTAACACTCGAATTATTAAATAGTCTCAAAAAAATAAAAAATAAATTTCAGAAAAAAGAAAAGTCATCTGAACAATTCCGGACAGATGACTTCATAGCATATAATGTGCATTCTTAAAATAAATCATTTCGGTTAAAATGTATTATCTATCTCCATAGGCTTTCAGTTCCGACATAGTGAACAGCGAATGCAGTTTCAATTTGATTTTGTCTAAACTTTCTACTCCGCCTGCTTCTCTGTCGATAACGCATATAGCGGTATCAATTATCGCACCGGCGTGTTTCAATTCGTTAGCACTAATCACAATTTGTCCGCCGCTTGTTACTACGTCTTCGACAATTACTAGGCGTTTGCCATAAATTTCGGCACCTTCCACGAATTGGCAAGTACCATATTCTTTCGCTTGCTTTCTAACAAAAACCAAAGGTTTTCCAGTTTGTAACGACAATGCAGTAGCAATAGGAATTCCGCCCATTTCTAATCCAGCTAAATAGTCGAAATTATCGGGGAGTAAGTGTACCATTTGTTTGGCAATATATTTTAAAATCTCCGGTCTGGATTCGAATCTGTATTTATCGAAATACTCATTTGATTTTTTGCCGGAACGCAATAAAAAATCGCCGATAATGTGCGATGAATTATAAATTTGAACAGCTAAATCGTCTCTTTTCATATTTTCCCTTATCTGTGTCCTGATAATAATATTTTTATCTATCGGCGAAAATAAGTTTTTTATTTTATTTAAACAAACAATAAATGCTTAGTATCATTATTTTATAAATAATTGAGGCAATTGAGTTCAAAATGATTTGATAAAACCATTATATCGGTGTTTTGGGCAAAAAATATTGTTTCAAATTTTACTATCAATATATATCCTTTTTTTTATGCCAAATTGTAATCCGTACTGAGTAAAATTGCAAATTAATCTTATACAGCGTAGCCTTTAAACGTCGGTAATAAAGATTATCTATCGCCAGATGCCATCAACCACGTAAGAATTAAATTTTAAATCAATTTAATAGATAAGCATTATACACAACTTCGGCTATATCGATGAATAGTGTCATTCCGGTTTTATGGGGCTGTCCCATAAGTAGTCATTCAGAACGAAGTGAAGAATCCAATCTTATGTAACTTACTGGTATTATTAGATGCTTCACTTCATTCAGCATGACGAATTTAACAAAATAAATACTTATGGGACAGCCCAGCTTCACAGAAATGGCAAATTTGAATATATGGGAAAAATGTGTAGATTGGTTAGTAATAGATGTGTATAAATGGATAGATATACGCAAAACAAATAATTTAATATTTTTGAAAAAAATTGCAAAAACTTGGCATTAAATTCGCAGTGTATTTCGTCTGTAGTATTAGGGATAAAGTAAATTATCCGCGATAAAATATGCGATGATGACGGTAATTATTCGCCACAATTAGAGAAATTGGTCGTGAAGAAAAAAATATTTGAAGAAGAGGATAAAGAAGAAGAGAAAACTGACCGATACTTAATAACGTATTCGGACTTGATAACTCTACTTTTAGGATTATTTGTAATCCTTTATGCTTCAGCGCAAGTGGACGAATCCAAATACAAGGAAATGTCGAATGCTTTTGCGACAGTATTCAAATCTTCGGGGAAGCAGAATGTAGATGGCAAAGGGATTTTGCCGGGACATAAGCAAGGAGTGCCTAATTCAATAATGCCTAATAACAAGACTAAATCTCTTACGGTGATAGAATCGAAAGCAGAAGAGGTTTTGGGCAGCTTCGTTAGGAACTCCGGACTTAAAATTCAAAAAATTGGCGAAAAATTAGTGCTTACTTTGCCCGAATTAATGCTATTTGCCTCCGGCAAGGCTGATATTCAGGGCGGAGGTCAAGAGCTTCTAGACTCTTTAGCGTCCCTACTTAGTAATACGGATATGCTAATTAGTGTAGATGGACATACTGATTCGACTCCAATTAAATCGTTTCGATTCGAATCTAATTGGCATTTGTCCACTGCCCGTGCATTGAACGTTGGATATGGTTTAGTCGGTCGTGGTGTGCCGGAGCAGTATTTGGTGATACGCGGATTCGGCTCTCAGAGACCAATTGGAGATAATGCTACAGAAGACGGCAAACTAAGGAATAGAAGGGTTGAAATTACTATGACCGAGTTGCCTTCGGACGTGCCAACAACAAATGGATATAATAAAATGGGAACAAACTAATTTATTATTATGATTTTGTCCGGCGATTTGCTAATTTTGCAAACTTAAACTTATATATAGAAAATTCTACTTATGAATGATACAAGACCATTTGAAAATAAGAAAATAAATTCTCTGCAATTCGGAGTAATCGAAGTCGAGCCAAATAATATATTTCTTTTTAAAGATGGAATATTAGGATTCGAGGATCTTCGAGATTTCGTTTTAGTCAATGCGGAGGATACTGCTCCTTTCAAGTGGTTGATTTCGGTTGAAAGTCCTGAAATAGGATTTCCGTTGATAAGCCCTTGGCTAATAGATTTGAGCTATGTACCGGGACCGAATATTGATTTATCAAAAGAAGTACCGATGGTAGTCATTACTCTAGGCGATGAAGCCGGGAGAATGACCGCAAACTTAAAAGCACCAATAATTTTAGATGTTGATTTACAATCAGGCAAGCAAATAATTTTGCCTTCTGATAAATATTCGACTAATTATGTGCTAAGTAAATAGTCGTTTTGATGTTTTTTGGTCGATAAAAATTGAAATAAGGTAGTAAATAATTCGATATGTTGTTATAAAAAAGAAATTAAGCTGCACTAATGAATTATCTATAATCAGGGAAGATATATGTTAGTACTGTCAAGAAAAATAGGAGAGGTAATTACCGTTGGCAATTCGGTTAAAATTACTGTACTCAGCTTCGATCGAGGCATAGTTCGCTTAGGAATAGAAGCCCCTAAGAGCATACCTGTTCACCGCAAAGAAGTTCATGACAAGATAATTGAAATGAATAGACAAGCAGCACGCACGCAGATAAATGACTTAAAAAATGCTATCTCTTCAGCAGGAATTAAGTTTATGAATACTCCGCACGATGCTTTGTCTAAATCGTCGTTTGTAGTAAATAATAAAAGTAATTAATATTAAATGCGAGATTATAATAAATGAATGCTGAATATAGCGTGTTGATAGTTGATGATGATATTTGGATGCAAAGAATATTGTCTAAAACTCTCCAAAGTTACGGATTTAAAAGGACATATCTCGCATCTAATGGTTTCGAGGGAATTGCTCTCGCAGTAGAACACGCTCCGTCGCTCATAATAATGGATATTATGATGCCAGAGCTTTCCGGGCATCTTACTATGAAAATCATCAAGAATATTCGCCACATTAAACACATTCCGGTAATTATGGTATCGGCTCTGTCCGACACAGAAAATCTCGGATTAGCAGTTAAAAGCGGTACTGCCGGATTCATTTCTAAGCCTTTTACTCGTGCGACAGTTTATGAAAAGTTGTCAACGATATTTGGAAAGGAAAAATTAGAAATGATTGCAAAAGGCGAAGCTGAAGATTTCTTAGCAAGTGATGATTACCATCCTACGGAAAATGAATTATTGCCGGAGTTCGATGTAGATAATGAAGAAGGCACGATAGAAGGAGATTTG
>CAZIIZ010000114.1:0-7480 GCA_964539225.1 uncultured Hyphomicrobiales bacterium
GGCAATCCGAATGAATATATAGACAATGATCGTCGCTATATATTCTTTAGCCGTGCTGTTTTCGAAGCAGCTAAAGCTCTTGATTTTTATACTGATATTGTCCACGCACACGATTATCATACCGCTTTTACTATGCCGTTTCTGAAAACTCATTATAGGAACGATCCGCATTTTAAAAATGCAGCCGGAGTGTTTACTATCCATAATCTTGCTTATCAAGGTTGGTTCGATGCTAAACGTTCGATGGAGTTTGCAGGATTTGGAATGGATAATTTTTACAAGGGTTCGTGGTTCGAGAAAAACGGAGCAGTCAATTCTATGAAAACAGGGATTATGTTCGCTGATAAGATTACTACGGTAAGTCCTACGTATTCGAAAGAAATTCGTTGGGATTATTACGGCGAAGGATTACAGGATATTTTAAATCTGCGAGGCGGAGATTTAATTGGAGTGCTTAATGGCGTTGATTATTCTGAATGGGATCCGTCCACAGATAAATTAATAGTTAAAAATTACTCTATTGATACTTTAGAAGATAAAAAGGTAAATAAATACGAGTTCTTGCGTGAAATGGGATTGCCGGAAAATATGAACTACGATCTTCCGTTGATTGGCATGGTGTCCCGCTTAACGGAACAAAAAGGGATTGACGTGATGATGCAGAAGTTAGAGTATTATTTATTCCACTCCAATTTCCGTTTCGCTCTTGTCGGGTCTGGCGAGCAGAGATACGTCGAATACTTTAATTATTTAGCTTGGAAATATCCGAATAGAATGTTTCTGCATATCGGCTATAATAATGAATTAGCTCATCGTTTGATTTGTTCTTCAGATTTCCTTCTATTGCCATCTCGTTACGAACCTTGCGGCTTAACTCAAATGTACGCATTGAAATATGGTACAGTGCCTATAGTACGTTCTACTGGCGGATTAGCCGATACAGTATTCGAGTATGTACCCGAATATCGCAAAGGTAATGGATTTTTGTTTATTAATTACAATGCCGAAGATTTCGATTTTGCTATTCGCAGAGCCTTGCAAATTTATGGAGAAAAAGAACATTGGGAAGAAGTGCAAAAAAATGCTATGGAATTAGAATTCTCTTCTAAAACTACCGGAGCCGAATATATTAAAGTGTTCGAATGGGCGTTAGATAAATACAAATAAGCAGCACTGCGTTTTTCGCATATTCCAATTGATTTTGTCTATTTCGTGTAATATGACAAATCAATTTGGGCTAAGATATTTCGCAAATCATGTAAATATAAAAATGGTTATTATTAACGGGATAATTCCCATAATAATAACCATCATTTTTTTAATTATAATTAGCCTGTCCGCTAACCATTATACCCATCTTTGGGGTTGTCATTCCTGCAAACGAGTCTTCGAGTGCATGCAGGAAACCCTTCTTAGGGTTCAGCGTAGCTAATCTAAATACTTGATAATACAGGCGAACTAACAACTACTCATTAAATTCTAAGATTATAGATTCCGGTATTTAGCTACGCTGAATCGTAAGAACGATTTGCACGAAGACTCACAAAACCGGAATGACACTATTCATCGGTATAGCTGAAGATGTGTATAATGGTTAGACTTATCCGACGTTATACATTTCGTCTATCAAAAATGAATAATTTCTCTCCACTATGTGCCGCTTAATGCTCATTTTCGGAGTCAATTCTCCGCTCTCGATAGTAAATGGAGTGGTTAGCAAACGGAATTTACGCACTCTTTCGTATTTTGCGAAGTCCAACTGCAATCGATCAATATCATTTTTAATTGCTTTCACAATTGCAGGATTGCTTATTAATTCTTCGGAATTAGTAAAATTAATTTGCAATGATTCAGCTAATATTTTGATTTGATTTATGTCTGGAGTAATCAATGCTGTTACGAATTCGCGATTATCGCCGAGCAAAATTACTTGTTCGATAAACGGACTTTGGCTCAATACATTTTCAATTGGTTGTGGAGCTATATTTTTTCCACCGGTATTTACAAAAATATTTTTCTTTCTATCGGTAATTTTAATATTGCCCTTATTGGTGATGATAGCAATATCGCCGGTATAAAGCCAGCCATCGCTGTCTATAGCCGCTGCCGTAGCTTGAGGATCGCCCCAATAGCCTTTCATCACATTCGGACCACGAACGAGCAATTCGCCCTCTTCGCTTAACTTAATTTCGACATTTGGCAATGATTGACCAATCGTACCCAATTCCATATTATCCGGACGAGTAACGGCAACTACAGGAGCTGCTTCAGTTAAGCCATAACCTTCCAACACAATATAACCAGCAGCAATAAAGAATTCAGCAATTTCCGGGGCTAAAGGAGCTCCGCCTGAAACGAGTGTGGTAAGTCTTCCTCCGGTTTTTTCACGAATTTTAGAATAAACAAATTTATCGGCAATCGAATGCTTTGCTTTCGTAACAAATCCGATTTTATTATTTTGCATCGCACTTACGTAATCTTTACCCACGCCCAATGCCCAATAGAACATTTTTTTCTTGGCATCTTTTTCCTTGTCCATTGCGTTTTTCATTCTTTTCATTATCATCTCCAGAAGCTTTGGAACGGTAGTCAAGAATGTAGGACGCACTTCCATTAGATTAATTCCAACTGTTTCTACTGAATCAGCGATAGCAATAGTCGATCCGGCAGTTAATCCGGCAAGCAATCCAGTAGTTAATTCATAAGCGTGACACCAAGGCAAATACGAAAGAAATATATCACTTTCCCGAATACCTGTAGCTTCAATTCCGCCTTGAATGTTTGAGATTATATTAATATGACTGAGCATTACACCCTTGGGATTGCCGGTAGTTCCGCTGGTGTATATCAGAGTAGATAGAGCATTTGGGTCGATTCTCTCGGTCTTCTCGTTGAGCTGATGAAATATTTTTTCTTTTGCTTTTAGGATTTTTCCTCGATCTAATATTTCGCTAATCGGTTTCACAGCAAAATCTTCGCAAGTGAATTCATCATTCATTACAAAAACGTGGCGAAGCGAAGGCAAATTTTCCTTAAACTCCATTACTTTGTGCAATTGATAATTATTAGAAACCACTACTGCGGTTACTTCGCAATCGGAGAATACGTATTCTTCCTGCTTTGTAGTAGATGATGGGAAGACCGGAACAGCGACAGCACCGATTGATAGAACTCCTAAATACGTAGCTATCCATTCTAAGCGGTTCTCCGAAACAATTCCCACACGGTCATTGTTTCGGATACCAAGCTCTAAAAGTCCTAAAGAGAAGTTAGTAACTATTTCTTCAAAATCTCTATGCGAGATGCCTTTATATTTTCCGTCTTTTTTATATAAAAACAGATCCTTATCCGGCAAGGCAATACAAATTTTCTTAAATAATTCCGGTATTGTGCGAAAGCTCATCTTCTCTTTGCCTCTTATATTATTCTATGCCGAGTAATTGAATTTCGAACGTTAAATTCTCGCCTGCTAATGGATGATTAGCGTCAAGAATTACTTCTTCGCCGACTATTTCTTTAATTATTACCATTAATTGTTCGCCTTCAGGATTAGAAAGCATCAATTCTGTACCCGGTATCAATTCAATTTCAGCTGGGAAATTATTAGTTGGCAAATTAAAAATCAAACTTTCGTCGATTTCGCCGTAGCCTTGCTCGCAAGGAATATTTACTGTTACTTTTTCGTCCACTTTCAAGCCCAACACAGCATTTTCGAAACCTTCGATTACTTGATGTGAACCAATTACGAATTTCAAAGGCTCACCGCCGAAAGATTCATCAAATACTGATTCATCATCGAATTTTCCGCAGTAATGCACTGTTACGGTATTTCCTAATTCTGCTATTTGCATAATGCACCTTCCAAATAAATATTATAAAAACGGAATATGTTCAAAACTACCAAATTATTGCCATACGAACAACAATATTTTCAAAAATACAAAATTATTTTTTGAATATAGTAGATTTTATTCACATATTTCTCTCAGAATGCGTATTTTAGCTTTCTTTTTATTGTTACATTGACACGGTTAGACATAATATTTATGCGAAATATTTATAATTTATTGGGCTTAATTTTGGGCTGCGGCGTGATGATGATTAATCCTTTGTCGGCAATTTCTGCTCAGGATTCTACAAAAATTGATTCAACATCTTCTGTTACTCCGTTGAAATCGCACGGCAGTTTAGAATTATTTGAGAATAAATCTTTATATAGCAAGGTTAGTAAGCAATCATTGCCAACTATAAATTATACCGGAATAAATGAAATTATCGAGCAGGCAATTCCAATATACCCTCTGAACACCGGAGCTTATGGCGAGTTTAATTCGTTCTCAGCTTTCGGAGCTATGCCCAATCAGATAAAAGCTAATTACAATGGCAGAACAATCTCTAACCGTTTCGCCCAATCGTATGATTTATCAGAATTTTCTCCGGAATTTCTCGAAAGAATCGAATTATTAACCGGCTCTGATGCTGTTATTTCTGAAGATAATTCGGCAGGATTGCTGATAAATTTCCAAGAAATTATATACAATACTAAATCACCATACACCAAATTATGGTATTCGCAAGCTGGCGGTGATTTCTTATCGGCTGATGGAATTTTTTCGCAGAATATTAGCCATTCGCTAAATATTTTTACGGGATTTCGCTCGCAATCTGCCAAGAATCTCTATCAAAATAGCGAATACGAGTCTTGGAATGTACGCGGCGGAATCCGATGGAATCCGAATCCACGGACAAGTTTATCATTAGTCGAAAACTTTACGAACCATTACATACAAAATAATGGCGGTATCGACAAAAATACTTCAGAATTCGTATTTGATGATTTATCAGCTCAAGCAATTTTTAAAGACGCAAAGTCGCAAGAATTAAAACACGACCTAACTGCCACTCTCACCACAATTCTTGATAAAGATTCTACACAAGCTATTCGAGCCAACGCATATTTTTCTCACAGTTCATGGGAGAACAGACTCGATTCGAATATGATTATTTCGCAATCATCGGCAAACAAAAATCAATTTTTCGACGATGTATATTTCGGAGCTAAAGCCGTATATCAGTCGCAAATTAATTCCGCTTTATCCGTAAATATCGGGACGGAAGCCCAAATTTATAATACACAATCGGCGGTGGATAGACTGAAAAACGACGGAATTAAATATTCAGCATTCGGAAGAGGCAAATTGGCTTTCGCTAATAATTTGAATATTAGCGGCGGAGCAAGTTTCACAAGCTATGAAGGCAAGCTATATGCAGCAGGAGGTTTAAAATTTTCTATTAACAAAGCCATAATGCAAGAAACGACTGAAACTGGCATAATTGATAAAGGCAAAATATCATATACTGCGGATGCTTCTTACTCCGAAACATTACCGAGCGATTTCACCTTATTCTTACCGAAAAAAGAACAGAATATATTGGCATTGATGGATTTCAAGTATTCTAATTCTTCATTTTTTGTATTAATAAATTCGTATTATCGTTTGATAAATAACGCTATTATCTACACTAATACTCATAGCGACGGCAGCAAAATTAATCTATCGGCATCGCAAGTGAACAATTCAAGCCACATCGGCGGGACTTTTGCTATTGGTACAGAATTATTCAAAAAAATCAATGTAAAGCTATGGAATATGTCGCAATATGCACGCATAAATGATGATAAATCGGACGCATTCCCATTGTTTTATAGCGGAATTGATGCGAATTATTCGCAGACTGTTGGACGCTCTGAATTTACTATCGGATTCGACTGGGCTTTTCAGTCCAAATCAAAACCGATGAAATATTTCTCCATGCAAAATGCCTACGTACAATCCGATGACACTCAATCCGCCAGCCACAATGGACTTAATCTCTATGCTACCGCCAGATTAGGCACGGCATTCGTAAAAATATCGTTGATGAATGTATTAAATTCCGAATATTATACTTTATCATTATACCCAATGCCCGGACGCAATCTACGATTTTCAATTCATTGGGACTTTTTTGATTAATACTCCAAATTAATCGCCATTTACCCAAAAAATAATTATTAATATCCTACAATATACCAAAATTTTATTCGTTGTTGTAACCATATTGGTTACAACATAAATTTCAAGAATAGAATGAAAATTAGTAATAGATTTACCATGGCTGTGCATATCATAGCTATGACCGAAATACTCAAGGACAGTAAAGATTATGTCTGTACGTCGGAAGTATTATCCAAAAGCGTGATGACTAATCCAGTCGTAATTCGCAGAATTATCGGAAAATTAAAATTAGCTGGTATAGTCGGAGTGCGTTCCGGAGCCGGCGGCACATTTTTGCTTCAAGAGATTACATCTCTAAATTTACTTGATGTATATAATGCGGTCGAAGTGGTAGAGGAAAACCATCTTTTCAATTGTCATACCGATGAAAATTGCGAATGCTCAATCGGTGCTAATATTCATAATGTGCTGAAAGACATTCTTGCCGATGCTCAAGTCTCGATGGAGAATGTTTTGCAATCAATAAGTTTAGCCCAAATTGTCAATTCTATTAAAACAAATATAAATTGTAAAAATTAATTATTTTCTTACTCACAGTGTAACCGCAATGGTTACTCAACATATCAAAGGAAAAAGAAATGCAAAACGAAGTAATCAAAGCGATAATGGAAAGAAGAAGCATCAGAGCATTTGCTGAAAAGCAAATTAGTAATCCAGAATTAGATGTAATTATCAACGCCGGATTGCATGCTCCAAGTGCGATGAACGAACAGAATTGGCACTTTACAGTAGTGCAAAACAAGGAATTGCTTGACGAGATTAACGAAAAAGCGAAAATGTACGGCACCGGAACCGGTAATGATTACATTGAGAAATTAATGACTAATCCCAAATTACATATTTTCTACAATGCTCCTACTGTAATTATTGCGTCAGAACTCAATGACGGCTATGCTGCTACCGTTAATTCGTCGGCAGCTATTCAGAATATGCTTTTAGCGGCTCATTCGTTAGGAATAGGTAGCTGTTGGATTGGTTTATCTCGCTACGCATACAATAGCGAATTAAAAGATGAGTTCATTAAGAAGCTAAACTTACCGGAAAATTTCACTCCTACTTATAGTATTGCTTTGGGCTATCCGAAAGGAAATTCACCTGAAATCAAACCGAGAAAAGAAGGAACAGTTAATTTCGTCAGATAATAGTAAAAAACTGTATATTATGAACAAGGCTGTTTTATTAGTTTAATAATAAAACAGCCTTGAATTTTAAATTAAGCAATAGTTTACTTAATCATCCCGGTTTCTCTGCCGATTTCAGCAAATACTTCGAGAATTCTGTTTAAATGCTCGTCTCTGTGAGTTGCCATATAGCTAGTACGCATCATGCTCATATTCGGCGGTACTCCCGGAGGAACGAACGCATTCACGAATATTCCGTTGTCGTACAGCTTACGCCAGAAATAAAACGCACGATCCATA
>CAZIIZ010000115.1:0-7428 GCA_964539225.1 uncultured Hyphomicrobiales bacterium
ACGTGTGCTCTTCCGATCTTGTCAGGGCTACCTATACCAACGAAATCCCAACCGTGAAAATCATCGATAAAACCGTTGCCGTCGTCGTCTATTCCATTAGAAGATTTATCATTCCCATTGCCATCCAACCCAGTTTCGCCGGGATTGGAAAATATATTTTCTGCTAAATCCTCATGCACATAATCAACACCAGTATCAACTACTGCAACTTTTACCGTATCTTTACTATTAATTAAGTCGCTAGCTATTAAAGAATTTACGATATTCAAATAGTATTGGTTTTCAATAAACGGATCATTAGGTATAGTATAAAGTTTATGAATCGGCATAGGCTCGGCATATTCTACGAACTTCAGGTTAGAAATTTTGCGAGCTATAATTTCCGGATTAATATTTGCTTTATATTCCACTACTACTATCCGAGATAAACCCTCAGTTTTCGAGGAAATAGACTGCACTTCATTTTCTTTTGTAGAATATGGAAAAAAATCTTCAGAAACAAATGATTTAGTATTATGAATACCTAAAATGGCTTTCAACTCACTTATTTCGCCATTTTTTTTATTTTTTTGCCATTGATAGAGGCTTTCCGAATTTCTTTTCAATTTTATAATGATTTTATTTTTTTCAATTTCAGCTCTAAGTGCCATACTCGTAAGCAATGTAGCCGATATAGCACAAGCAATTATTTTCTTCATATTCCGCAACTTCCTGTATGATATTTCTTATTTGTCAATTAACATAACACTAAATTATTCAAAATTATTCCCAATTCAAAAAAATAACACGTACAGAAACAATATTTATTTATATTTTTGCGTAATTCTATTTTGAAATAAGAATTTTACTAATAATAAATTCGGAGGAAGAATGAAATTTGCAGTAATGACCGGTGGCGGAGACGGTCCAGGAATGAATGCATTTGTGCGTGCGGTTGTACGTAGTGCTAGAAATATTCGTCCAACTACTACTTTGTGGGGAGTGATTGACGGATGGCGTGGATTAGTAGATAATGACTTTAAAAGTATTGGCTCGAAAGATACTCGAGGCATAGCGAAAGTCGGAGGCACTTTTCTCGGTACTTTAAGAGTGCCGGAATTAGCTCACGACGAAGATATGCAAAGAACAATTGCAATTAATCTGCACGATAACTTCATAGATTATTTATTTATTATTGGCGGCAATGGAAGTTTAAAAGCAGCAAATGTGGTAAATAATATCATACAAAAAGAAGGACTACGCACTAAAATTTTAGCTGCTTCAGGCTCAATTGATAATGACGTTGCTAATAAATATGGCTTTTCTATAGGTTTTTATAGTGCAATTGATAAAAGCCTTGAAATGTTAGAGTGGATTCGCGATACAGCCAGTGCTCACAGAAGAGTATATATTATAAAATCTATGGGCAGAGATTCCGGATACTTATCATTTTATGCCGGTGTAGCTACTGGAGCTGAATATATAATATTGCCAGGTGAAAGTGTTGATTTTGAGAAAATGGCGACTATGATCGACGAGCGCGACAGAGATACCCGCATTATTGTATCCGAAGGATATGAGAAATCGGAAGAAGATATCCGCAGAGTATTAGAAGAAATATTTAATCGACGCAATATTAAACACGAAATTAGAACAGTAGATATGGGATATTTCCAACGTGGCGGTTCTGCTGCTGCTAAAGACATACTTTTAGCAAGCTGGCTCGGATACAAAATGGTCGTCGATGCTTACAGTAAATGCGACAGCCAATTCTATGCCGCTTACAATGTAGGACAAGATCCGACAAGATTACCTTTAGAAGAAGCTGTAAATGATGAATTAACCAATGATATGAATTTATCTCAAACTCTGATTGATTTTGCTATTGCTATGAAATAATAATATTTTTGGATATATAGCTATTTACTTGTAATTTAGCTACTTATGAACAAAACCATAATTGATTGCAGAAAAGAACTTCACTAAATATTAAAAGTTCTTTTCTTTTTCAATTGGAAATCAGTATATTTGGAAATATTTTTGGGATATTGGGCTGATTTTAGATTATTTTGAAAATTATTTTTTTTTAAAATTTTAGGTACAAATTATGTCATTAGCTAAAAGACTATTTGATTTCCTTACAAAAAAAACCAAAGCGACTGAAGGTGGCGGCGTAGAAGCCGTTAAAAAACAGATTGCCATGGGGAAAATGACCGCAAGAGATAGAATAAATGCTATCCTCGACGACGGTTCGTTCCACGAATACGATATGTTCGTAGAGCATAAGTGTGAGGATTTCGGTATGAACAAAAAAGAACTCCCTGCTGACGGAGTAATTACCGGTACAGGTACAATTCTCGGACATCCTGTCTGCATCTATGCTCAGGATTTCACGGTAGCAGGCGGCTCGCTTGGTCTTATGCATGCCAGAAAAATTACTAAGATAATGGATCACGCATTAAAACTCGGAGTGCCGATAATTGGCATTAATGACTCTGGAGGAGCGAGAATCCAAGAAGGCGTGAATTCATTAGCCGGATATGGCGAAATATTCTTCCGCAACACTCGTGCTTCGGGCGTTGTGCCGCAAATATCCGTTATTCTCGGGCCTTGTGCCGGAGGAGCGGTTTATTCGCCGGCTTTAACTGATTTCGTGTTTGTAGTAGATAACATTTCGAAAATGTTCATCACCGGACCGGAAGTTGTTAAATCCGTACTTGGCGAGGAAGTATCTATGGAAAACCTCGGCGGTGCCAGAATACACGCCGAAGTAACGGGAAATGCTCACTTTTTTGCGAATAATGAGCAAGAATGTTTCGACCAAATCAAAAAATTGGTTACTTTCATTCCTTGGAATAATCGCAACAAAGCCGAAAAATTCGCTGTTAAATCACCGAAAATTTCTAATCGCATTGAGAACATAATGCCGCAAGACCCGTCTCAGCCCTACGACGTTCGCGACATTATTCGTTCGCTTTCCGACGATTCAGATTTCTTCGAGGTTCAAGAAATGTGGGCAGGCAACATCGTTGTCGGATTCGCTCGCATCAATGGCGACACAGTTGGTATCGTAGCTAATCAACCATTAGTTATGGCAGGTGTACTAGACGTAGATTCGTCCGATAAAGGAGCTAGCTTCATACGCTTCTGCGACGCATTTAATATTCCGTTAGTTACTTTAGTCGATTTACCGGGTTACTTGCCGGGCGTTGATCAAGAGCACGCCGGAGTGATTCGTCACGGAGCGAAATTGCTTTACTCTTACAGCGAAGCTACTGTTCCGAAAATTACACTTATTCTTAGAAAAGCCTATGGCGGCGGATACATCGCAATGTGCTCTCGCCACTTAGGAGCAGATTTCGTGTTCGCTTGGCCTACAGCTGAAATCGCTGTTATGGGTCCGGAAGGTGCTGCAAATATTATTTTCCGTAAAGAAATTACTTCAGCTAAAAATCCTGACGAAATGCGTAAAATTAAAGTACAGGAATATACTGAAAAATTTGCTAATCCTTACGTAGCAGCAGCAAATGGATACATTGATGCAGTCATTAAGCCGGAAGAAACTCGCGGATATATAGTTCACGCTTTGGAAATATCACGCGAAAAGCAAGAAATTGTTCCACTAAAGAAACACGGCATCCCGCCGTTCTAATAGAATATGGAAAATAAACAATATTTAATAATTGATGATACTAAATACGAAACACAGATACTTCCGAGATTTCAAAATAGAAAAAATTATGAAATTCCGAATCCAAATAAAGTAAAAGCATTTATTCCGGGTACTGTGATAAATCTGTATGTATCAGTCGGCGATGAGGTTCGCAAAGGTACTAAAGTTTTACTTCTTGAAGCTATGAAGATGAAAAACACTCTCGTAGCCCCGATTACGGGTAGAGTAAAAAATATCAATGTAAAAGTTGGCGAAAGAGTATCTAAGAATCATGTTTTAATCGAATTTGAATAAGTCGAACGCACTGAATTCAAATAGTAAGCAAAAAAATATCCTCACGAAGTCTAATCTTAGTGAGGATATTTTTTTTGAATTTAGAGGAAAATCTACTTAGTTTCGCCAGCTTTTTTAATTTGTTCAAGCAATTCTTCTTCATCGCCCGGAGCATAGCCAGTGTGCTGCCACACTAATTCGCCTTTGCCATTGAACAGAAATGTGTGAGGCGGATTATTCACGTTCATAGCACGTTTAAAATCGCTATTTTCGTCTAATAACACATCAAAGGTAATCTTTCTTCCTTTTACGAATGGAGCTACGTTTTTAGAGCTTTTAGAGTCGTCAATTGCTATAGCAAATATTTTAACTCCTGTTTGCTCTTGCCAATCAGGATATACTTCATTGATAGCTTTCATCTCAGATATACATGGTTTGCACCAAGTAGCCCAAAAACTGACAACAAATGGCTTGCCGTTGTTTGACAATTCAGCTGTATTCACAGTCTCGCCTTTTAAATTCTTAATTTTGGAAGCAGCAATTGTTTTGACTGCATCTTGAGCATACATACTCGACAAACTAAACACAGCAAAAAACAATGCAATTAGGGGAAAATATAATTTTTTCATCGCAACACCTCGTATTATTAATTTATTCTTTTTTTAAACAATTTTTTTTCGCATTTTTGTATTTCTTAGAATGTAAAATTACTAAAATGTAAGTAGAAAAAAAAGAAATTTTTAAATCATATATTGGAGACGTGTATCATGAAATGTAAGTTACAAATATTATTTGCCATATTAGCAGTAGCTATCTTAAATATTGGGGCAATTAATGCTCAATCATTGCAATTAGTCAGTGTAGAGAGTTCTGTTACTACAGCAATTCCTACTTCAGCCAAATCTCACCCAACGGTTAAGAATATTTCCGGTACTCCAATAAACGTTCAAATCGTGGTTAATCCGATTTCCCTCGGCGAAGGGCATTTATATCAAGTATGCACTCCATTGAATTGTTTCTTCCCAACTGCTACGAAATTTACTTCCGAAGAATTCCAAATGAAGGCTGATGAAGTTGTTACCGGCTCTTATACTGCAATTGTTCTGACAGCTCCAAATGTCAAACCCGGAGTTACGGTTTTAGACGTAAAATATTATAATGCAACTGATGAAAATGATAAAATAGAATACACACTTACTTTTACTGTAACTGAAAAAAGCAACGTGGTTTCCGAAACTTGGGTTAGAAATGCCGATGTATTCCCTAATCCTGCAACCGAGAAAGTTGTTCTCAGAATGTCAGATGCTTTAGCTTCTAATGCTACTTTAAAAGTATATAATTCTTTTGGCGATTTAGTAATCACAAATGAGTTATCTGCTGGCACTGCGAATTTTGAAGTTAACACAATCCAATTACTTTCAGGTAGCTATCATTTTGCTATTGAATCCGGCAACGGCGTGATTAACAGCGGTAGCTTTACTGTAGTCAAATAATTGACAATTCAAATATTTTTTGCGAAACCTCATCTATGTTCCAAAGGAATTAGATGAGGTTTTTTCGTAAATTTATTGATTAAATACTTCGCACACAAAATCTACCTTGCATCCGGCAGCTCTAAACATTGCTGAGACACTGCAATATTTCTCATGAGACAAATGAACTGCTTTCCCTAAGTCTTCTAATTTCAAATCAGGACTTATCACAATATACCTCAAGGACACGTTAGTAAAAACCTTTGGATGCTCCTCCGCCCTATCAGCTTCGATTTCTACTCTGAAGTCATAAATTGTTTTTCTCTGTTTATTTAGAATAGTAATAATATCCATCAAACTGCATGCAGCAAGCGACTCAAGCATTACTTGCATCGGCGAAGCAGCCGAGTTTTCTCCTCCACTCGCAACGGGAACATCGAATTTAGTTTCAAGTCCATCTGAATTATAACCACTAATTTTCATGTTACCGCAGTATTTTAATTCTACTTTCATAGCACCCCTAATTGATATTTTTAATAATTTATAAAATAATGTTTTGAAATTTCATAATAATATCAGAAATTTGCATATAAATAGACGATTACTTGATAAAAGTATTAATTGACAGAATGATTGATAATAATTGCAAGGAAAAATTATGTTACAATTACCTCCACTAATCGGAATAGTAATGGGAAGCGATTCAGACCTACCGACTATGCGTGAAGCTGCAGAAATATGCCGTGAATTCGGTGTACCTTACGAAATGTGCGTAGTGTCAGCTCATCGTACGCCTATAGATATGATGGAATATGGAAAAAATGCTCATCAACGAGGTTTGAATGTAATAATCGCCGGAGCCGGAGGAGCTGCCCATCTCCCCGGAATGATTGCCTCGACCACTCCATTGCCTGTAATTGGCGTTCCTATACAGACTAGGACATTGAACGGGATAGATTCATTGATGTCTATAGTTCAAATGCCATCGGGCGTTCCTGTGGCTACAGTTGCTATAGGAGCTGGTACTAACGCCGGAATATTAGCCATTCAAATCTTAGCGGCTTCGAATATAGAATTACGCGAAAAGATAATTGATTACAAAAATAATATGGCTGATGCTTCAAGAGAGAAAAACAATCAGAACTCTGAGTTTACTAAAATATTTAGCTTTGAAGAATTATAATATTAATAATCACTTAAACAAGCATTTATTAATTACGTTCTCAAATCCAGAACTAAATCATATCAAAAAATATTTTAGTAACATGATTTATTTTAGCAAATCAAAGCGAACTTAACATTTAACGGCTATACTGACAATTAGCAATTGTACGGTATAGCCGTTATTTCAAATTTATTTACTCTTTTCAACTTGGCGGGTATCAATTCGTTCCCAAACGGAGTTTTGTTTCCCTCGAAAAAAGCGGAATGCACCGAATAAAAATCCAAGATTTATCAGTACAAAGAAAAATGGTAAGGAAAATATCCGAAAATGCACATCAATACGATTGAATAGCCATCCTAAAATAGCAAAACCATAAAATCCAACTTGAGCTATCAATAAACAATCAAATAGCACTCTGCTTTCGAAAAATACCACTGGAGTAAGCAATATTAAAGTAATCATATAGAAAGGAAAAAAATAACGTGCAAATTTATGAGATACAAAAAAGAATCCCGCCCAAGATGCAAAGGGATTTAATAAACATTTGACCGCAAAGGAAGTCGAAATCCCGCCTGAGGACAAACGAATACGACGCAACATTTCTTCTCCGGCACTTTTTTCTCGCACTTCATCGACTTGAGATTCGGGAGCAAAAATCACACGTCCGCCTCCAACTGATGCACTAAGTACATTATACATATCGTCGCATACATTTGCGTTAGGTATAAATTTGAGTGCAGTTTTTCTAATTCCGTAAAAACCGAAATTATTCACAGTAGTCCATATAGCTGACTCTTTTTGTTTGATTAATCTTTCTAATCTCTGATACGCTCCTTCGCCCTGTGCTCCAGAGTTTTCGCCTTCAT
>CAZIIZ010000116.1:0-7356 GCA_964539225.1 uncultured Hyphomicrobiales bacterium
TTTATTCGTATCTTTACTCCGTATGAGTTGCACTATATTTGTCTGAAAAATCTATGACCATATTAATAATGCCTAACTCTTGATACACGAACTTGAAAAGACACATTTACGTAATATAAATAATAGTAATCATAACTACTAACTGTAATATATATTAGAGATTTGCTTAAATAGAATTACGTATTTTAAGAAAAGTTTGAGTTTAAAATATAAGAAGCCAAGCAAGTCACTCTGCACAATATATCCTATGGAAGATTATTTTATAGTGCTAACCGTGGTAGGCAATAAAGAAAAGCCGGAATTCGAAGCCACAATCGACGAGTACAGCGTACAAATAATCGAAATGTACAATCGTTCGAAATTTGTATGCGGCGGTCATTGGCTGATGATTCCAGTAACTGGAGAAAAAGACTTAGAAGACATACTGCGAATAATCAGTTTAAGGATGAAAAAGTAATATCTAACAATAATTTATATCAATAATTGCAAATTAAAATCAAAACTCATGAAGCCAAAAGCTATTTTTGCAGTTTGATGATTTGCACATCTTTTTTATCTTTGCTGACTGTCGAATTATCCATAGCATATTGATAACAATTATTAATGGCTTTGCGAATGTTAAAGTAATTATAAAATCGGCTGTGCCAAGTATGAATTCCGATTTCATTGTTGTTATGATCGAAAAGCATAGTAGGAGAATTATAATACGGAATCACTCGTAATAA
Source organism: uncultured Hyphomicrobiales bacterium (assembly GCA_964539225.1). GTDB lineage: Bacteria > Bacteroidota > Ignavibacteria > Kapaibacteriales > UBA2268 > CALLXS01. Next base: position 726 of record CAZIIZ010000116.1, read on the forward strand.
CGGAGCAATCACTAAATATTTTTGTGCATCGTAGGGAGTAGCTTTTTGGAAATACGGGCGGAATCCTTGTTCCAAAAGCCAAAAGAATTGATCGTAGAAAGGTTCGAATCTGTCGTATTTATATTCAGTATCTAAAAACCGTACGAAATGAGAATATTTATTAGTAATTACATCCAAATCGTATTTTGATTTTTTATAATTATTCTGCGAACTTGAGTTTATCTTTTCTTTATTAAATAAATTGAAATAAGGATTCGCAACTAAAGGATTATGAATTCGCACCGGCACGGAACCGCCATCTTGAATGCCCGAATAATCGTAATTATTGGCTTCCAGATATTTAATCATTTCATAAATGTTATTATAATTAATCAAGAAACAGTCTTCGTCAAGATTCAGCACCCATTTGCAATTAAAATCATTCTCAAAGATATAATCTAAATATCCGACGGCACTCGATTCCATCACACGGATAAATTTCCAATCCGGAGGGCAAAGCGAAAGCATCATTTTATAAAGTTCATCATTCATCGAACGGGTTATGCAGGTTATCATCAGCTATGATTCTCAAATTATATTTACATTCTCAAATCGGGTAAACGCATTATTCGGCTAAATAGTGTAATTATAGCTCTATCTTTTCTCGGCACGTGTTCTCAAGCGTACATTGGAATAAGGCGAACCGCTGAACCATTCGGGCGGAGTTTTGCAATTCGACAATTGGATAATTAGGTTGGCTAAATAATACAAATGTTCTTTAGTCGCATTATAATTTATGTCGATAGTAAAATCATCGGTCGGAGTGTGGTAGTTATTTTTGCTATAATCCATTAATCTATTTAGTCCAATAGTTCTGTCTATGTGTTTATAGTCGATACCGTCCATAATTAATACAGACGGAATTCCGCCGCCGGCAAATGCAGCTTGGTCGGACATTAGGAAAGCATCTTGCGACTCCATAAATTCGTCCGGAATGCCCTTCACTGCTAAATTTAATTTTTGGGCTACAGAGTGAATATGCTCGGAAAGTTCCGATAATTCTGAACCGACAGGCACAATAGAACTGAACTCATCGATGAATGCCAAGCCATCAATATTAATATTTGCTATAGTTTTGTATAAAGGTACTAACGGATTGTCAATGTAATACGAAGAGCCGAGCAAACCTTTCTCTTCGCCAGTAGTCAAAATAAATATTACAGATCGGTTCAATTGAGCTTTAGAGCTGATTAAATATTCGGCTAATTCTAATAATCCGGCACAACCAAGAGCATTGTCAAGCACTCCATTGTAAATAGAATCGCCAGCAATAGCCGGACCGATTCCGAGATGATCGTAATGAGCCGATACGATTATATATTCATCTGTAGCATCCGCAGAATTCGCCGGAAGCATTCCGACTATGTTTTGACTGATAAAATCTCTTTCTTTAAACTTGCCTATAAAATCAATTTTAGACTTCAGGCCGAAGCTACGCAATTTATTATTGCGTTCTAATTGGAAAATATCTTTCAAACTATGCTCAGAATTCTCAAACAGAATTTGAGCCGATTCGGGCGGCATTAATATATTCAAACTTCCTGCCGGAGAATAAGCAAGATTTACATTCTCGAAGGCAAAAGTATTCAAATATTTATTATATGAAGTATTATTAAAATCGCTAACATCGGCGATCAGAATGCTTCCTTTCGCTCCCATAGCCAGTGCAGTTCTTTGCTTCATCGACGGAGATGAATACTTAGATGGCTTGTCTCCATTAAAGAAACTTTCAGAAGTTGATTTGGGTTCACCGCTCAAGAACACAGCTATTTTGCCTTCGACTTCTGTATAAAAATAGTCACTATAGTCGAATTCCATCGCATTGATTCCGTAACCAACGAATACCAAATCCTGCAATCCAGCAACGAACGCTTGCTCTCCGGTATTGTATAGATAAAAGTCCTTCCCGAAGTCTAAATCATATTCTAAACTGTCGGAATGTACTTTAATCTCGCATTCGGATAGCGGAAAGGATGCGTGCATGGGAATATATTGATAGAAAGTGCTATTCGTACCGATAGGACGAAGCCCAATTTCATCGAATTTATCAGCTAAATATTTAGCCGCAAGATTAGCTCCGGTAGTGCCTACGGCTCTTCCTTCGAACAAATCATTGCCGAGGAAATTAATATGCCTGCGAAGTCGTTGCTCAGAAAACAACTTGTAATAAATTGGTTCTTCGGCTTCAATTTTGCAAAATGAATTCAATACTAAGCTAAAAGCCAGTATAAATTTTATATTTAATGATAGAAATTTCAAATAATATCTTGTTAAAAAGTCTATTGTAAAAATATTTGTAATTGTTAGACGATTATACTGAATCAAATTTTAATATTTGCAAGAATTAGTCAAGATTTAATGCAAAAAATCAAATTAAAACAATTGAATTTTGTTGCTATTGTTTCGGTGAGAAGCAGGATATAAATAAGTAATCTAAGCACTAAAATAACAATCTTAAAATAGTCTTTCGTAAACGGCGAAAAATAAGTTAAATTAGTAGCCTGTTTTATTGAAGTAAGTTTAGCTGTTAGCAAGTATTTGGTATAAATTTCTATAAAATGATAGTCATTATATACATCTTCGGCTATACCGATAAATAGTGTCATTCCGGTTTTGTGAGTCTTCGAGCAAATCGTTCTTACGATTCAGCGTAGCTAAATACCGGAATCTGTCTTCAGATCCAGCGTAGCTAATTTATTATCTTAAATTTGAAGTATAGTCATTAGTTCGATTGTATTATCAAGTATTTAGATTAATTGCGTTGAACCCTTAGAAGGGTTTCCTGCATGCACTCGAAGACTCGTTTGCAGGAATGACAATTTTGATACATATAAAAAAGATGTGTATAATGGTGAGCAAATAACTACATCTTAAAATAGAAATATTTTATGTACAGATATAATTAGAGTCTAAACAATGGGCAATATGCTTTGACTTTGTATCCGTGAATATTTTTATATTAGCGAGTATTTAAAATCAAAGTAAAAGAATTTTTGAATAATTACGAAATGAAATAATAAAAATGTGCAATTGCGAACATCATCATACTGAAAGTCATACTGCAATGCCGGAGCCGACCTTCGACAGCGAAAATATCGTAATCAAAGGGGCGAGGGAGCATAATTTAAAGAATATTAGCATTAATAGACCGAGAAAAATACCCCTAGTTATTACCGGACTGTCCGGTGCGGGCCAGTCGAGCATTGCACCCGAGACGCTGTACGCAGGAGGGCAGCGGCGCTACGGCGGCTGCTTGTCTGCGTATGTTCTCAAATTTCTGGGAATGCTTAAAAAGCCTGATGTGGATATAGTCGAGGGATTGTCTCCGGCGATTTCGATTGAACAAAAATCAATTACGCACAATCCACGCTCTACCGTCGGCACAGTAACAGAGATTTATGATTATTTGCGATTGCTTTTCGCTAAAATCGGAATTCAATATTGCGTGAATTGCAATTTACCGGTTCAGCAGAAAACTATTGATCAAATTGTCGATGAAATTATTACTAAATATAAAAGTAAAAAGATAATAGTGCTTGCTCCATTAGTCAAAGGCAGAAAAGGTCATTACCGGGAACTGTTCGAACAGTTGATGAAAAATGGCTTTACTAAGGTGCGAGTCGATGGCGAAATATTAGACTTAGTTGAAGAAATGCAATTGAACCGCTATAAGATTCACAATATTGAATTAGTGGTCGATAGGTGCATAGCTTCGGAGAAATACGAACAACGCATCACTGAGAGCTTAGAACTGTCTATGAATCGTTCCGACGGCACTACTCTGATGTTAGTGGAAGACAAAGGCGAATTCCAAGAAGTATTATACAGCACGTCGAATTCTTGCCCAGTATGCGGCGAATCTTACGGCAATTTAGCTCCAAATATGTTTTCGTTCAATTCGCCATTTGGTGCTTGCCCTACCTGCGATGGACTCGGCGAAAGCAAAGCATTCGATTTGAATTTGGTGATTCCAGACTACTCACTGTCAATATCGGAGGGCGGAATCGCTCCAATCGGTAAAGATCGAGATATGTGGTTGTGGAATCAAGTAAATGCTTACTGCGAAGCTAATGAAATTGACACAATCAAGCCTTTAGCCGAACTGCCGGAATCCCAAATCAATCAAGTGCTTTACGGTGGGGAAGAGCAAACAGTAGAAATAAAGCATAAATTGAGCAATGATAAATCCGTGATTTATAGGCAAAAATTTATCGGTGTATTGCCGAGTTTGTATCACCATTTCCAAAACACTTCGTCGGCATATATCAGCGACAGCTACGAACAATATATGTCGTCCGTGATATGTCCGGATTGCAATGGCGGAAGGCTCAAGAAATCCAGCCTTGCGGTGTTGATAGACGGCAAATCAATTCGTGAATCCGTTCGCCCGGACATAGATGAATTGCACGTATATTATTCGGAATTGGCTAAAAAATTATCCGACAGAGAAATGCTGATTGCCGGAGTTATTATCAAAGAAATTGTGTCGAGATTGAGTTTCTTGAATAATGTTGGATTGAATTATCTATCGCTCAATCGCTCAATTCGTACTTTGTCTGGCGGAGAATCGCAGCGTATCCGATTAGCTTCTCAGATTGGTTCGGAATTAGCCGGAATTATGTACGTACTCGACGAGCCTAGTATAGGACTGCATCAGCACGATAATGACCGATTAATTGAATCTTTGAAAAAATTGAGAGACATTGGCAACTCTGTAATTGTAGTCGAACACGATAAGGCAATGATGGAGCAGGCAGATGTATTAATAGATATAGGACCGAGAGCCGGAATTCACGGTGGCGAAATTTTACTAAATACATCGCCGAGTAAAATCAATAAATTATCGAAAAAAGTAATTGACCAATCGCTGACCGCTCAATATTTACTAAATATAAAAAATATAGAATTCAATGAAGTTCGCAGAGAAGGCAACGGAAAATTCCTAACAATCACCGGAGCTACCGGAAATAATTTGAAAGACGTTACTCTGAATTTGCCATTGGGTAAGTTCGTTTGTATCACAGGCAAATCCGGTTCGGGCAAATCCACTTTGATAAACGATACGCTCTATCCGATATTATCCAAACATTTCTACCGTTCGCACGGTATTCCATTGCCCTATAAATCAATAGAAGGCTTGGAGCATTTAGACAAAGTGATTGAAATCGATCAATCGCCAATCGGCAGAACTCCTCGCTCGAATCCGGTAACATACACCGGAGTTTTTACGCAAATCAGAGACTTCTATGCGATGCTGCCCGAATCTAAAATTCGCGGTTACAAAACCGGAAGATTCTCATTCAACGTGAAGGGCGGTCGATGCGAAACTTGCGAAGGCGGCGGTATCAAGAAAATTGAAATGAACTTCTTGCCGGACGTTTACGTGCTATGCGATACTTGCGACGGTAAACGCTACAACGACGAAACTCTCGCCGTGAAATACAAAGGCAAATCCATCGCCGACGTATTGGATATGACCGTCGAAGAAGCTGTCGGATTTTTCTCGGAAATCCCGAAAATCAAGAAAAAAATTGATGCTCTGTACGAAGTGGGACTTGGATACATCAAGCTCGGACAGCAAGCACCGACTCTTTCCGGCGGCGAAGCCCAGAGAGTGAAGTTAGCTTCGGAATTATCCAAAGCCAACACCGGCAATACGATATATTTATTGGACGAGCCGACCACGGGACTGCACTTCGAGGACATAAAAGTATTGCTCAATCTATTGAATAAATTAGCCGACAAAGGCTCTACAATAGTAGTAATCGAGCATAATTTGGACGTGATTAAATTCGCAGATTGGATAATTGATTTGGGTCCGGACGGCGGAGCAGGCGGTGGCGAAATAGTAGCCGAAGGCACGCCCGAAGATGTTTGCAAAGTGAAGCGTAGCCTCACCGCTAAATATCTAAAAGAAGTGTTAGCCAAAGATAAAAAGATTAAGAAGGCGAAAGAGTAAGAGACGTGAAAAAGCGTCAATATATAAAATGAATTATTGGTAGAATTGAAGTTCGGTTTAACCTATGGTAAATAACATGAAAAGTACATTTTTTGAAAATATTTATAGTTACTTGGTGGATGATGACGCGAATAGTAATATTTGTTTTAACATCCTTTATCCAACAAAAGATTTCGCACTTGACGAACTACCGATTTCATTTAGTGTAAAAGAAAATATTGGAGTTTATCGTAATTTAGAGACAAATTATATCAATTTTTTCAAAACGCTAAAAAAAAGATTTAAGCTACAGAAAGTTGTTTTAGATCATTTTGATAAAACTCTCGAAATTACTAAACCAATTGCTAATTCTGAAATAATGGAATATTACGTCAAAATTGGACTTAGAGAATTTAGCGAAATCGAAGGTATATACATTCCATATTTTAAAACGGTCTTAATATTTCATTGGGATTTAAAATTATTAGTTTTTTCAAAAGATAAAAAACATTCTATAGAATTTATTGAACTTGCAGAAAAAAATGGGATTTATAGTTTTGAATAACAGGAATAGAACAAATTTTAATTAATGGAGTAGAATATATTTGATTATGGCGATACAGTAAAGGTAAAAAAAAATAGCCCTGAAAAATA
>CAZIIZ010000117.1:0-7341 GCA_964539225.1 uncultured Hyphomicrobiales bacterium
AATTCACGCCTTTTTCTTTCGCTTTTGCCATAAGTGTTTTATGTAATTCGAGATGTTCTGATTCTAATAGCGAATTACCAATTTCGTAGCCCATAGCTTTAATAAAAGTAAAAGCCATGCCGCCACCTATTAGAATATTGTCGCATTTATCTATTAGATTCGAAATCACACCGATTTTATCGGAGACTTTCGCTCCACCAAGTATAGCAGTAAAAGGTCGAATTGGGTTTTTAATCGCTTTGCCCAGAAACTCTAACTCATCTTTCATCAATTCACCAGCTGCTTTTTCACTAAAGAAACTTGCTACAGCTGAAGTAGAAGCGTGAGCTCTATGAGCTGAACCGAAAGCATCGTCAACGTAAATGTCGCCCAATTTGGCTAATTTACGTGCAAATTCCATATCGTTTTTCGTTTCTTCCGGATAAAATCTGATATTTTCTAATAGCACGATTTCTCCAGGAACAGCATCAGTTGTTAATTTCAAAGCTCTTTCGCTTAGGCAGTCGTCTGCGAACAGAACTTTATATCCATATTTATTGATTAAACATTCAGATACAGGCTTTAGAGAATATTTCATATCTCGTACTCCCTTTGGTCTGCCTAAATGTGAAATTATTACAGGCACTCCGCCTCCGTCAATAATCGCATCAATAGAAGGAAGCGTGCGTTTGATTCTTTTGTCGTCGCCTACCTTGCCATCATCTGTAATCGGCACATTGAAATCCACTCGTATGAGTACTCTTTTTCCGTTTAGGTCTAATTCTTTAATTGATTTTATCATAATTCACCGATATTAAATATATTATATATTGCGTTTATCAAACAATTGAACGTAATTTAATGAAATACTTTTTTTTATGCAAACTATTTTTACATTTTTGAAAAATATTTACAAATTAAGCGTCATTTTCGCGTTAATCAGTAAGAATTAAATAATTAATTCTGAAATTAAGGCTATCCTATACCGCTCAAGTATTATTATCGGAGACTATGTATCTTAACATGGACGATACCGTTATATGGTTTACTAATTATTCAACTACTCTGGTAATCATTTTACTGAAAATACAATTTATCGCAAGCTAAAAAGACCAAGATGTACCGAGCAATATGCTTATTCATCCTTATTTTTTGAATTAAATAATAAAAAGAAAAAAATATTTTGTTTATTCGGAATAAAAGTTATATTTTTGTAGTTCTTAAATAATTATATTAATCATTACATAATGCGGTTTATATCGTATAGGAGCTTGGTATGAGTTTACGTCGTATGTACGAAACGACAATTATAGTAAATGCAGCACTCGAAGATTCGGATATTGATGCAGTACTGAACAAGGTAGTCGGCTATATTGAAAACCACGGCGGTCAAATCCTCGAAATCAACAAATGGGGACGCAGACGTTTGGCTTATCCGATTAACAAAAAGTATAATGGATACTACATCCATCTTGTGTTTGATACCGCACCAAGCACAATCCCGATCCTAGAACGATTCCTTGTGCTTGAAGATACGGTTCTTCGCCACTTAAGTCTGATTTTGCCTAAGAAATTACGCGACTACAGAGCAAAAAGAGCTATTGAGGAAGGCGTTGCTTATAGTGCTATCAATCCGGAAGCACAAAAATTGAAAAAAGATACTGCTAACCATGACAATAGAGCGGAATCAGGCAAAAAGCAGGAAGAGATTGTGGCTAAAGCTGAGGTTAAAGCTGAAGTTAAAGCTGAAGTTAAAGCTGAAGTTGCGGAAACTAACTAATAATAACAGATTTATTAACTTAGAGTTCCCTCAGAATTTGTATATAGAGGAATTAAGAAAATGCAAGTAATTTTAAGACAAAATGTAGATAACCTTGGCCTAATCGGAGAAATCGTAAACGTGAAAAACGGTTACGCTAGAAACTTCCTGATCCCAAGAAGCTATGCTTATGTGGCTACCCCAGGTGCTATCAAAGCATTAGAATTCGAAAAGAAAAAATGGGCTAAGAAACAAGCTCAAGATAAAGCTGAAGCTGAGGCATTGGCAGCTAAATTCGCTGAATTACAAGTAAGCGTTCCGATGAAAGTCGGAGAAGAAGGCAGACTATACGGTTCTGTTACTTCCCAAATGATAGCTGACGAACTCGTTAAACATAATCGCATCGTAGATAAGAGAAATATCATTATCGAAGATGGAATTAAAACTTTAGGCGTGTTCGATGTAAAAATCAAACTTCATACTGAAGTATTCGCTACTTTAAAAGTATGGGTTATCGAAGGATAATTGTTCTTTGACGATTAGAAAAAATAAAAAATAGGGATCGGGTATGTAGTGCCTTATCCCTGTTTTTTTATTCTAACCATTATACACATCTTTAATATTGCTACAGACTTGTCATTCCTGTGGAACGAGTCTTCCGAGTGGATACAGGAATCTAAGTCTGTGATATTTGTGGAACGAGTCTTCGAGTGGATACAGGAATCTAAGTCTGTGATATTTCAAAATTATTCTTTAGAGTAATTTCACAGTTTAAATTTTAGATTATCTACGCTGAATCCTAAGAAGGATTTACGGTATTTGTTAGAAAACTCACTAAACCGAAATGACACTATTCATGGATATAGTTGAGGATGTGTATAATGGTTAGGTTTTTTTTATTATGCGAATTAGATGCTGAACTATATTTATTGGCGACTTGAGTCCGATAAATATTTTATTATACTTCTAATTGTATAGGAAATTCATGAAATCATTTTTTGATTTAGTCTCTCCAATTATCTCTACAATTAAAAGTCTTCATTTACTAAATGCTATAGACTAATATGAAATATTTATATTCAATTCTAATTATACTCGTGTTGTCGGTTGGTTCAGTACGTTCCAAAGAACTTATAGACAATCCGCTGATACATTATGTAGGTATCAACTTCGGCACCACCACCATCATCAACCATTATACTAGTGCTCATATCGGATTGAATTATGAATTAAAGAAGTACGATGGCAAGCACGGCATCGGATTCTTTTTAGATTACGCATTCGGTCCGGGTACGGAAGTACTGTTCGGATTCCCTTTATCTTTTCACAAAGCATTCAATACAGATGGATTAGTGATTAGTGTGGCTCCCGGCATGGGATTCACAAATAGCTTGAATTATCAAGTATCTGAATTACCAAATGTGCCGACAGAAGATAAATTCCTTCAGAATGAAACTCGATTGAATTTTTTATTGCGTGGATCGGCGGCGTGGGAATTCCCTATTAAGAATGCAAAGGAAGAATTTATGCTGATTACTCCGTATATGAATATTGATGTAATCGCAAATTCCGAAACTTATCTATCCTTCGGAGCAAAATTCAATTTCTACATTTATTAATACCCTTAGGACTATCCAACAAGTAGTTATTCTAGACGAAGTGAAAAAATCGTAAGAACGATTTCTCTGCTAAGCTCCTAATCCTCAGAAGCCCAATAATCCTCCAATACTAACCATTTTTACAAAAGTTTAGAGTGCAACCTCTACGGAGTTGTGTTTATCTGTTGGAACTATAATGTTACTAACGTTTAACAGCTACGCTGTATAAGAATTATTATTATCTTTGGGGCTGTCCCATAAGTAGTCATTCTGAACGAAGTGAAGAACCCATAAGCTCGTAAGTATCCATATTTATCGGAGACTTACAAGAATTTGGATTCTTCGCTACGCTCAGAATGACGAAATTCTAAATTATTTCAAGACCGTACTGTTTCATTTCTTTTTAGTGAAAACGAAGTTTTCTTTGAGACCTCAGTATGACGATATTTGTATTTTTTATACTTATGGGACAGCCCCTAAACGTTAGTAACTGAATGAAATTCACTCACTTCTCCTAACTCTGTAGGAGTTGAATCGAGCAGTACAATAAGCCAAAACATTTATCGCCGGATAACACACATATTAATAATTATATTGTTGGTTCAGCAACCAGAAATATTTGGAATCAATTTTATCTGTGAACTCTAATTTATTTGCTCCGGAAAATATAATACTGCCTACGGCTGTAATCTTCGCTTCGTCAATAGTATTGTACGGAGTAACTGTTAAATTGAAAGTGCAATCCAAATCGGCAGATTTAGGGGCAACAGCTTGATCTCTATATCCATAAACAACGACAGAATCCTTGACAAATCGTTTTGGTTTGAACTTAGCTTCTAAAAACAAATAGCCGCCTTTTTCTTCTACTAACTTTACATTAACTGTATCATAGAAAGTAACTCCCGAAACCTGAAATTCTATAGGCGACGACCATACGGAAAACATCTCTATCTTTTTTGCGGGGAATTCTACTTTTTTCATATCAGTTAAATGATAGAAACGTTCGTCCGACAGAGAATTTTTCCATAATACATAATCCGCTCCTTCTAGCTTTGTTCTTGGTTCATCGATAGTTTTAATTGCACCCTGCAATGGTTCGTCGGGCTTCAAATCAGCGAATTCATAATACGGAGATATTGAATAAGTGAAAGTACGGGAAAGCGGAATCTGATATTGCTCTAAATCTTCATTCCAAGTGGCGATGATATCGCTTCTATTTGAATTAAATTCCCATTTGTTCTTTTTAGACTCGAAGAAATGATTCAAGGAATCCGTTTTTACTTCAATTTTTTGGAATCCATCATTTGGCAAGTCGTTTTCTCTAAAAGTAAAGAATAATTGGGACTTTCTATTGAAGGAAGATGTATCACCTGTCGATAGTTTACGTGCTACGTGAGTTTGTTCGGTGCAGGAATACACGAAAAATATATTTACCGGATACTTAAATCTTAGTAAATAATCTAATTTATTTTCTTGCGAAGTAGCATTAGAGCTAGAAAATAAAACACAAGCGACGCAAAGCAATATGATTTTTTTAAGCATTACTATTCTCATCTATTATTTATGTAAATGTTTATATACAAAGACCAAGCTGCCATAGTCATACCATCCCAAATTAAATTAGTCGAGATGGAATTATTGATTTCTTGCAGACTCATTTGAATGACTTCAATTTTTTCAGATTCTTCTTTTGGAGCTTTATTAGGTATTAAATTTTCAGCTACGAATACGGAGCATAATTCATTTGTAATACCGTTGCAGGGATTAAACTTGCCGATTAAAGTAAGCTTTTGTGCGGAAAATTCTGTTTCTTCCGCTAATTCTTTTAAAGCATTATGCTCGATGGAGAGGTTGGGGATAATACCTCCGCCGGGGAATTCTATGCTATCTTTACCGTTCAAATAACGATATTGTTTAGTCATTAAGAATTTCCCGTCGGATGTAATAGGAATTATAAACACAGAGCCGAATGATTTTACGTAATGATACTCGCCAATCATATTATTCGGCATTACATATTTATCAAACTGATACGTCCAATATGGATTTTGTTTGATAATTTCCGAAGATATTGTTTCAAATATTTTGCTCATTTAGCTTTTCAATAATTTGCACATTTTTAAGGATGCAAATTAGCTACAATTTCTGACTCTTTAAAGAAAAAATGAATTTCTTTTTCAGCATTTTCATTTGAATCAGAGCCGTGAATAGCATTTATGCTTTTATTCTCGGCAAAACGCTTTCTAATCGTGCCTTCAGCGGCAGTATTAGGATCGGTAGCACCAATTAATTTTCTAAATTCTTCTACGGCATCCGGTCTATGAATTACCATCGGCACGATATTGCCGGAACTCATATATTCTTGCAAATCGTTATAGAATGGTTTGTCCTTGTGTACTTCGTATAATTTCGCTGCTTGTTTCTTGGTCATTTTAATAATTTTAATATTTGATATTTGGAAGCCGTCGGCTAAAATCATAGAAATAATATCGCCCATATATCCCTTTTCGATGGCATCCGGTTTGATAATTGCTAATGTCCTGCCCATATTTTCGCCTTTAATATTATAATAAAAAATAGAAACTAAATTTTACTTGATTTCAACTTAAACAATTTTATCGACAAAAGCAAGTACAATAAATAATATTATTTAGAAAAAATGTTAATTTTATTAATTGATATAATTTTATTATATTTGTATTCCTAATTGTATAGAATTGGCACTTTTTATGCTAATAAACGACGAACAACAGGAACTGCTTATTCAAATGAATCGAATTCATTTAGAATAAGTGAAATAGTGAAGAGTAATAATTATAAAAAGGCAATAGTATGAGCCATTTTTTAGTTTTTGATATTGAGACAGTGCCGAACGATTGGGAATCATTTTCGGAATCACAGCAAGAATATTTGCTACGACGTGCAGAAACAGACGAGGAAAAAGAGCAAAAGAAAAAAGAATTTGCTCTATCTCCATTAACAGCTAATGCTGTATGTATTGGAATGCAATTAGTAGAAGTAGTCGATCCGAGAGCCGAATCGCAAGAAGAAAGATATATTTTAAAGAAAAGTATAGCTTATTCGCTCAATAACTCCTTAGAAGACGGTGAAACGATAGAAGCCCCACTTAATGATGGGAATATTAGTTATCTGTCTAATGAAAAAACTATGCTTGAAAAGTTCTGGCGTATATTTAATAAATATCCGCAAGCTCATTTAGTCTCATTTAATGGCAGAACTTTCGATGCTCCATTCTTAATGCTTCGATCTGCCAAGCTACAAATTCGTCCTACCCGGAATTTAATGACCGGAACAAAATTTAATTATCCGCTTCATACAGATTTAATAGATGAATTGTGCTTCTATATGCCTTCGCAATCAGGAGCCACACGTCGCTATAATTTTGACTTTTTTACTCGAGCATTCGGTATCACATCTCCTAAAGAAGCCGGCGTTGACGGCTCTAAGGTCGCCGAATACTTTGCCGATGGGAGAATTAATGAAATCTCTGAATATTGTCTCCGAGACGTGAAAGCGACTTGGGAGTTATATTTATACTGGGAAAAATATTTAAAATTTTAATATAGATCATTGCAAATTAAACGAATATAATTTTTAAAATAATAGAGCGAAAATGGAAAAAGTATTTAACTACATTGAAGAGGGTAAAGATAGATTCCTCAAAGAATTAATCCAATTCCTTAGTATTCCGAGCGTTAGCAGCAACTCGGAAAATGATGCAGATACTGCAAGATGTGCAGAATGGGTAGCGGATAATCTTAGGAATGTCGGCTTGCAAAACGTAGAAATTGTGCCTACTCCCGGTCATCCTGTTGTTTATGCAGAATGGATGAATGCCGGAGCAGACCAACCAACTGTATTGATTTACGGTCATTATGACGTGCAGCCAATCGACCCAATAGAAAAATGGGATTTCGAGCCATTTACTCCGCAAATTAAGGACGGAAAAATTTGGGGTCGTGGCACTGCTGACGATAAAGGTCA
>CAZIIZ010000118.1:0-7336 GCA_964539225.1 uncultured Hyphomicrobiales bacterium
AAGATGCTGGTTTCCCTGCGGCTACTAAATTTCATAATGATAATTATTTTCAAACTATGCCGTTTATGCCGGTTTTCGCTGAACAATTGAAATTTGCTAAATTGACTCCGGTTCACCCTAAATGGTTGGATATGGAATCTGCTTTAGAGAATGCAATAGTAGAAGTATTATATGGTAAAAAGGGTACTTACGAAGCTCTGAATGAAATAGATGCTTCCATCAATGGAATAATTAAAAAGAAATAAATTAAAATAATTACGAAATAATAAACGCAAAGGCTTCTCAAATTGAAGAGCCTTTGTGTTTATTATATTTTAATAGACTTCGTCGTGAGTACCTAAAGTCGCAAGCAAAATTGCATCAACTTCGGAATTTGTTTCGGAATCGACTGCGTTTGTAAACTTGAAGACTATTCGTAACTCATAATTAATCCTACAAGCCCAAAATTCCCTCAAATCTCCTTTTAGTTTATGAGTTTTTAGTTGAGTATGAAATGGATCTTCACATAATAAACGTAAAACTGTATTTAACTCGATCAAGAAATCTGGATTGTTGCGAGCATATTTTTTAGCAACTCGCGTAAAGTTTGGAGAATTAATTAATCTATAACTCACGACATTATATCTTTCAGAATATCCTCAACACGCGAAGTATTTTTACTGCTATTGTTAAAATATTCCACAGAATCATGGGCTTCGGATATTAATTGTTTACGCCTTTCTTGAGAAATTCTTTTTTGCATAATTTCTACAAATGATTCTTTTTCATCTAATGAAAGCTCATCAGCCAAATCTAATATATCTGCAAATGCGTGCATTTCTTTTCCTTTATAAAAATATTTCAATTTTAATACTATAAGCGAACAATTCCTAAAAATATTGTAGTGTTTTTTATCAATCAATTATTTCAACTAAGGTACCTCGAATTGAAGAGCCTTTGCTGTAAGTAGAAATATAGAAATGATTATCCTTCATAAATTCGATTTATTTTGTAGTAATAAGCAAACAGGCTATTATTATTCATTGTTGTTAATTTACTTTTCTGATAATTGCAATTTTAAATTGATTTTCTCTCTCTCAATTTCAGCTCTTAATTCTTCTTCTGTCGGCATAAAAAGTTTGTACTTCGATGCAAATAAATGTTCGTTGCCTTTCAGTATAGAATATCGGGCTATATCGCTATCGGTTTCTGAGCAAAGTACAATTCCAAGAGTTGGATTATCGCCATCGACTCGCTTCAGTTCATCATACATACGCACATACATATCCATTTGCCCAACATCTTGATGAGTAATTCGCTCGGTCTTGATGTCGATTAACACAAAGCATTTTAAGATATAATTGTAGAATACTAAATCAACAAAATAGTCAGTCGTTTCAGTTCTGATTAATTCTTGTCGAGATACGAATGCGAAGCCTTTGCCTAATTCCAGTATAAATTTCTGAAGATTATTGATTATTGCTTGCTCGAGTTCTGCTTCTTTGTATCCGGCATTCGCTTCTAATCCTAAGAATTCTAACACAGCCGGACTTTTTATAAATTCAAGTTTATCATAAGCGAATTTGTTAGTTCTTTCGAGCATTTCATTGATTACCGGTTCTTTGATTTGCGACATAAGTAATCGTTCGTAGTACTGAGTGGCTATATTTCTATCAAGAGTACGCACACTCCAAGAATTATCGGCTGCTTCTTTCAAATACCAATTTCGTGCATCGGCACGAGATACTCTCAAAATCATGCGTACATGAGACCAACTCAATTTGGCACACACTGTGTGCCAAATCTTCTCGTCCGGAAAACTAAGGTAGAATTGACGAAAATTACGGAGATTTCTTCCACTAAATCCACTTCCGAATTCCTTAGTTAATTCTTTCGAAAGTTCTTTGATTAAGTAACTCCCATATTCGGCTCTTTCATTACCGTTTTGTTCCTCTTCGACTATCCTTTTGCCTATAGTCCAATATGCCTCGACCATCGCAGTATTCACAGCGGAATAAGCTCTACGGCGTGCATGTTCGAGAATTTGCTTAATCTCGATAAGAAATTGAAGCTCGATATTTTGATGTTCTGTATTCATAAATTTTAGCAAATATTATTACATCATAAATTCTAATTCTTTAGAAGTCATAGTCAGATTTACTTCGATAATTTCGTATTCAGCGAGTTTATTGATTTTGAATGGATCTTTCTCGATTATCTTGAGAATATCGTCTTTATCTTTCACATTCGCTATGATTACTCCACCGGTGCGAGGCATTTTTCTGCCTGAAGCTACGAAGTGTCCGGCTTGGTATTCTTCTTTCAAGAATTGGACGTGAGCATCCAAATATTCGTCAATTGCCTCGTTCGGCACTATATAATTCAATGATATTATAAACATGGGTTTTCCTAATTAAAAAAATAGATATCATTCGTTTGAGTTGATTTTCTATTGCCACAAGTAAAGATTGTTGTGCTTTAGATATTTGTAGAGAAAATTTATGAAATCATTCTTATGATTCAGCATAGCTAATTTCTCTACAAATATCTATTGAAAAGCTATAAGCGAACAATTCCAAAAATTATTGTAGTTATTATTGTATATCAACTTAATATAGCAAAGGCTCCTCAAATTGAAGAGCCTTCACTAATAAGAATATTGCAACTATTCGCAAATGACTAATTTTTAAGTACTTCACTTTTTAGATCAAAATTATCTACTTCAACTAATTTTGCACCTAAGCGTTCTACAAGTGGATTATTTTTGTTGTCATAAACATCTTTAGTAGGATAGCTTGTTGACAGTAGAGAATTGAAATCCCAATTTAATCTAAATTTCACTTCTTGCTTTTTATCGCTTCGAGATAATTTGCAAGTCAAAATATCGAATCTTGTATCGCCATTTCTTTCTAATCTTTGCTCGACCATAGACAAGTATTTTCCTTCAACTCGGATTCTATTTAATATCAAATATTCTTGATCTACACAGGTAACGGTATATTCATTCTTCAATTCTGAAGCGATATACTCTTTATTCAAATTGCCATATTTGGTATAAAATGCCCACAGGCAAACATCTTTCAAAGTGTTCAAAATTACTTTATTATTCGGATATTGCTTTAGGTATTTTACGGCAACGTCGAATGATTTACTGTACTCAAATTTGTTCAAATATGTATCAATTAGTCGTACAATAGTCATTTCTCTCGAACTCTTAACGTTTTCTACGTTTAATTCAATGGCTTTTTCGAAGCAAATACTTGCAGAATCTAATTGTTTATTTTCAAAATACAAGACTCCTAAAAAATGGTATGAACCTGAAAACGTAGAATCTGCTTTTATTGCTTTAATAAATTCTGATTTAGCATTAGGATTGTTAGTTGTATAGAATTCCATGCCTTTCGAAAATTCAGCTGGAGGAGTTTGAGCAAAAACGCTAACATTACTCAAAAATATTAAACTCAATATTGTAAACATATTTCGGATAATCATTGTTCTCTCTTTCATTTAATTGATTTGCAAACATAATTAATAGTTATATTTAAGCCAATGCCCAACTTCTATTGATGTCGGGCATTGGTAATTTTACTTTAAATTTGAGATTATTAAGGCACTATTCTGTAAATCATTCTTGGGAATGGAATAGTCTCGCGAATGTGCGAAGCTCCGGTAATCCATTTAACTACACGTTCTACGCCCAAACCAAAGCCTGAGTGAGGCACACCGCCGTATTTACGCAGGTCTAAGTACCATTGGAAGGCTTCTTCCGGTAGTTCGTGTTCTTTGATTCTGCCTAAAAGCAATTCATGGTCGTCTTCACGCTGAGAACCGCCGATAATTTCTCCGGCTCTTTCAGGGCCGAGCATATCCATAGCAAGAACAACTTTCTCGTTTTCAGGATCACGTTTCATATAGAACGCTTTCACTTCGGTCGGATAGCGATGGATGATACAAGGCTTGTCGAATTGCTCCATAATCGCTTCTTCTTGAATTGTACCGAAATCTTCGCCCCAAGGGAACGGAAGAATATCAACGTCTTGTCCGTCGATTTTCTTGCGAAGTGGAATATTGTTATCGTTCAACCATTGAACGGCTTCTGTATAGCTCATTCTGTAGAATGGGCGTTTTATACTTTCTAATTTAGTAATATCACGTTCTAAAGTGGTTAATTCAGTCATATTAGTTTTCAATACGTACTGAACGATATACTCCACTAAATCTTCGGCTAAATCCATATCATCGCCAAGGTCGAAATATGCCATTTCCGGCTCAACCATCCAGAATTCAGTTAAGTGCTTGCGAGTTTTCGAACGTTCAGCTCTGAATGCAGGACCGAAAGTATAAACCTTGCCCAAAGCCATAGCAGTAGCTTCAGCATATAATTGACCGGATTGCGATAGATAAGCATTGCCCAAATCGAAATATTTAGTCTCGAATAGAGTAGAGGTGCCTTCGCAAGCATTCGGAGTAAGCATCGGCGAATCCATTAATTTGAATCCATTGCCGTCGAAGAAATCACGAATAGCTTTCATCACCGAAGCACGAATTCTCATAATAGCGTGCTGACGAGATGAACGCAACCACAAGTGACGGTGTTCGATTAGGAAAGCATCGCCGTGTTCCTTAGGAGTGATAGGGTACTCGCTGGCTAATTGTACGATTTCTACGCTGATAACGTCGATTTCGTATCCGCCCGGAGCACGTTCTTCTCTGCGAACTGTACCTTTGATCATTACGGAAGATTCTTGTGTTAATGCTTTAGCGTCCTCGAATACTTTTTCTTCTACATTTGGCTTAAACACAACGCATTGGCAAATGCCGGTGCCGTCGCGAAGGATAATGAACTGCAATTTACCTTTGCCGGTTTTGTTCATCACCCAGCCACGAAGAGTAACTTCTTGCCCGTCAACTTGAGCTAAGTTCTCGATGTACTGATATGATTTATATCTTGATTCCATTTTTTGAAATATCCTTATATTTATTTTATTTTCAATTATTTACTTTTAAAATCTATGCTTCTCTAAATCCTATATTCAATATAAATTAATCCCCGTGGGGATTGATATTATCTCGTCCGAACGAACTGCAAGCCTGACCGTGCTGAATTCTATAAATCATTGTGTAAATCGCTATATTTTTCATAGAAATATTAAATATCTACAAATATAATAATTTTTTTGAAATGAATTATAAGAAAAGAGAGATTAGTTTGTTTTTTCTCAATTTCTTTTTGAAAATTATCAAATAGTTGTTATATTTGTGGTTTAATAATCAACACTTAAATTAATATCAAACAATTACTATCGGGAAAAAAATGAAAAAAAAAGAGGAAATTCTTCTTCCACAATTAACCCCAGAAATGATAAAGCAGCAAAAACAAATTGAATTTTTACAAGAATGTTGGTACAAAAGAAAATTTAAGAGACAAAAAAGTACATTTGTGAATGCTGGTATTGAATTTTTTGAAAGAAACGATGTTTTTATAGGAAATTTTAAATTAACAGAATCCTATTTTGGAACTTACGAACTTGAATTAATTGATAAATCTATGGATTTAGCTAATAGACCAATTTTCGAAAATAAAGCCTTATTTACTTATCTAAAATCAATGTATCTACAAAAGGATTATGAGGTTGAAGTCGAAGAATTAAAACCTTATAACTTCAATTCTGAATTAACTTCTTTACAAATTGGTAATCTTTTATTGTCAGCAACAAATTATGTTGATAGATATAAAATTAGTTTAGTTGATAAGGAAAAAGGTATTGACAATAAATATATTGACGAAAGAATTGATTTCAAAAAAATCGTAAAAATCCTTCAAAAATTCAAATTAACTAAAAAAGAATACGATAAATATAATGAAGTAAAAATCAATGAAATGTTAGAAGCTCATTTTAGATTATTTTGCGAGAATGCTCACAAGAGTTCGGGTAAGCTTAATGGATATTATGATTTAGAATTAGGCAATTCAGAATTCGTTATTGAGATTAAATTAGCATCTCAAATGGATAGCAAAGGGAATAAAGATCGAGCCTCGGGACAGATAAAAAGATACTTGACTGAATTCAAAAAGAACACTTTTTTACTGTTAATAATTGGTACAGATAATGAGAAAAACCAGAAGAACGTGATTGAATTAGAAAAAGAAATTCTAAACGATTATAAATGCTTTTACTATTATTTAGAAATAGAGGACTAACTAAAGTGGATACAATCGCTTGGTAATTCAAAAATAATTATACTTCATTATTGTATTTTGGTAGGGACTTCATTTATATACTACTTACCGTTGCTGTTTAGACTTTCCGAATAATTAAAAATTCGGAAAGTCTAAACTAATCGACTTAATCCATTTTGATTATATTGGTTTGATATACTTTAGTTTCGCTTTTTATTATTAGATTGTACATTCCGACGGCTAAATTGTTCAATTCAAGTTTGATTACCGGGGTATTGACCGAATTAAACTTAAATGTCCCAACATTATCTCCGGAAACATTATAAATCTCGATGCGAACTGCACCCGGTAGCTCTAAATTTGAGACATCAATATTTAATTCAGATTTGACGGGCTGAGGATAAGTTAAAATAGATTTTTCAGGCTTTGTCTCGGCTACACTTGCAATTTCCAAAGGCATATAGCAAACTCCGCCGCCTTGAGTTCCGACAAACAAGGTGTTGTTTGCTATAGCAAATGAACTTATTGATAAATTCGTTAAGCCGAAATTAATTCGATCCCAAGTCGTACCCTCGTCGTAACTTCTAGATACTCCATAAGAAGAACCAACAAAGATAGCTGATCCTATGCTAAATATGGATTTAGTTTCATAACAATCTAAATCCGTATCTTCCCAAGTATCACCGTTGTCTCTGCTTCTATAAACTGTACCGACTGATCCAGCGTAAATTACTGAACCGTTACGCCCCATACAACGTATTTTGTCAGTAAGTAAGGGATGAGTATTCCAATTGTATCCGTCGTCCGAGCTTCTATATATACCGTCGTCTGTATATAGAAATAAAGTGGTATCTACAACGTAAATGCCATGATTGTCCATGATACTCGGCAATCCAAAAGCTATGGAAGTCCAAGTCGAATCGATTATATTATATTTGTTCAATTTTCTATTTATTGCTACATAAAGTTCTGTGCCGTTTTGAGCAATTATTCTATATTCTTTTTGATTATTGATATATTCACCCACCGAAATCCAATTTTCAGAATTAATTCCGCATTTTAATATCCCGTTTAGCTTTGTACCAATATAGATAGAATCGCCAACAATTTTGAAACTGTTAATCGTGGTGTTGGGTAAGGTAGAACTAAAAGAAGTCCACTTTGTACCGTTATTTA
>CAZIIZ010000119.1:0-7287 GCA_964539225.1 uncultured Hyphomicrobiales bacterium
ATTGCTTGTACTCTCCAAAAATATTGAGTAGAGTTTGATAAACCTGTTACTGATTTAGTAGTAGCAGTAACTACTTCGTTTACTAAATTAGTAGCGAAAGTATTTGCTACTGACAATTGAACTCTATAGCTAGCAGCGTTGGCAGCGGAATTCCAAGTCAATGTAGGATTAATCGCAATATTTGTAGCCAAGTTTGTCGGCATTGATAATATAACTACAGCTGGAGTAGCAGCTATAGTTGAGAAACTGCGTACATCAGACCAAGCTGAAGTCAAATCTGCATTGATAGATTGAACTCTCCAATAGTAAGTAGCGGAGTTATTTAATCCGCTTAATGCTTTGGAAGTAGTAGTTACTACTTCATTTACTATGTTGGTAGTAAAGCTATTGGCTGAAGAAAGCTGAACTCTATAGCTTGAAGCGTTAGCTGCGGAACTCCAAGTCAATGTAGGATTAATCGCGATATTTGTAGATAAGTCTGTAGGCGAAGATAATACAACTACGGCAGGAGTAGCCGCTACAGTTGAGAAACTGCGTACTTCGGACCAGGCAGAAGTCTGATTAACATTGATTGATTGAACTCTCCAATAGTAAGTACCGGAGTTATTCAATCCGCTTAATGCTTTGGAAGTAGTAGTTACTACTTCATTTACAATGTTGGTAGTAAAGCTATTGGCTATCGAAAGCTGTACTCTATAGCTTGAAGCATTAGCAGCAGAATTCCAAGTCAATGTAGGATTAGTTGCTAAATTGGTAGATAAATCCGTAGGCGAAGATAATACAGCAACGGCAGGAATAGTTGCAATTGTTGAGAAACTGCGTACATTAGACCAAGCGGAAGTCTGATCAGCATTGATTGATTGGACTCGCCAATAATAGGTTGAGGAGTTATTCAATCCGCTTAGTGCTTTGGATGTAGTAGTAACTACTTCATTGACAATGTTGGTAGTAAAAGTATTAGCTGTCGAAAGCTGTACTCGATAGCTTGAAGCATTAGCGGCAGTATTCCAGGTCAATGTTGGATTAATTACAATATTTGTAGCCAAATTTGCAGGTGTTGATAATACAGCTACAGAAGGAGTAGTAGCGATAGTTGAGAAACTGCGTACATCAGACCAAGCAGAAGTCAAATCAACATTGATAGATTGAACTCGCCAATAGTAAGTACTTGAGTTATTCAATCCGCTTAATGTTTTGGAAGAAGTAGATACTACTTCATTGACGATAGTAGTGGCAAAAGTATTGGCTGTCGAAAGCTGTACTCTGTAGTTTGAAGCATTCGCAGCAGTATTCCAAATCAATGTAGTATTAATCGCAACATTTGTGGATAAGTCCGTAGGTGTTGCTAATACTACAACTGACGGTGCTGTCGGAGTATATGTCGTAAAGCTACTACTAGCCCATTCTCCGGTTTTATAGGAATTTGTCCCTCTGACTCGCCAATAATATACCGTGTTAGAAGCTAATTGCGAATAATTATAAACATTTGTATATACTGTACCATAAGTAACATTAGTACTAAAATTAGATGAAGTGGAAATTTCAATTTCATATTGATCTGCTATATTGATTTGATTCCAAGTAAGCGTACCTGATAATAATTGAGCTACAGCTCCATTAACTGGAGAAGTCAAGGTCGGAGCCAAAATATTTTTCAATGTACCATTAATACTAATATCATCAATGTAAATATCGTTGCCATACGCACTAATAGCCTTAAAAATAATATTACAATTGCCAGACAAATACGCTTCCGGCACTACAAAGCTATTACTGTACCATCCCTCAGAACTTACAACAGGTGCATAACCAATATATCTATTAATAGTGCCAAGCAAAGTAGCATTGGTCAAGCTATTGATAGTGTTTGCATAAACTAATATTCTATCGGCATTAGTAGTATATTGATTATCCCTATACATTTTAAAGCTCATTATGTTTTCAGTAGAATATTTCATTTGTACAGGTAAAGTAAATAAAGACGCAGAATGATCGGTGCTTGCATTATAGGAGTTATATCTTGCCATACCTGTTCCATTCGGAGCATAACAAACCGGATGCGAACCAACAGTTACTCTTGTCCAATCAGTAGTTCCTGTTTCAATAGTAGTAGTCCAATTTGTTGGTGCAAAAGTAGTACCTTCAAATGATTCAGTTAATAAGTTAATGTAACCTACTGGAATAGTAGAGAATGAGCTTGTTGCAGACCAATTAGAAGAATCAGTCCCTGTTTTTACCTTTACTCTCCAGTAATAGGTAGTTCCATAATTTAGCCCGATAGTCGGAGTATATGTATTAGTAGTCATTACAGCATCAGTAATATTTGAGGTAAAGTCGGAAGTATTACTTACTTGCAATCTATATCCGGTAGCTCCGCTAATTGTATTCCATTGGAATGCGGGAGTTAATACAACGTATGTAGCGGAATTCAAAGGCGTTTGGAGTGTAGTCGTAGGAATGCTGAAGCTAACATCGAAAGAAATTGTTGCACCGGCAGCACCGACATTCTCAATATTTAATCCGCCATAACTACCTGTGGATAGAAACGGAGTTGGACTTGTTGCTAAGTTTATCGCAGTTCTTCCTACAGTTGAGCTGAAATTTGCATTATTTACAGTGCCATTTACAGTTGTTGTTCCTCCGGGTCTATATATATATACTTCATCTGGAGGACCATCAGCATTCCCTTCAGCAGCAGTATTAATTCTATAAACTATTAAGCCGGAAGCAGGCAATGATGATTCAAAAGTACCTTCGTCTTTTCTATATTCTACTACAAAATACTCTGTAGTGGAGAATGGAGAAGCTATCTTGTAGCAATTATTTGTCGATGAAGTTAACGGATTAAGGGTATAAGTACCGGGACTCGTAATCGCTGGAATTTGCGAAATCCAATGTCCGTATTTATACTTCATGAACGCTCCCATGTGTTGAGGCGGATTGGCATCATTTTCCATAATATCCCATGGACCAACCGGAGAAATCCCATTACCACTATAATGATACAAATCCGGGGAGCCGAGTGAATGAAACATTTCGTGGCAAAGCACACCGACCCCAGAACTCATTAATGAGTTGCGAAGTTGAAAATTAAAATCATAAACTCTTTTTCCATTAATATTGACCGTTTGTGAATACAAAGACCAACGATGAGGCCACAACAAATCGCTCCAGCCTTCAGCAGATCCGGCAACGATGAAACAGACATTGTCAACATTCCCATCATTATCGTTATCAATAACTAACGAACTCGGAATTTGAGTACTTACAGCATTTGTAGCACTAACTAAAAGCGAGTGTTCTCTATCTGTACGTTGATTATCTGTAGTATAGCCAATTGTATTAGTAGAAGAATATGGACGGTAATAATTTCTAGTTAAAGTGTCTTGATAAG
Organism: uncultured Hyphomicrobiales bacterium; assembly: GCA_964539225.1. Lineage (GTDB taxonomy): Bacteria > Bacteroidota > Ignavibacteria > Kapaibacteriales > UBA2268 > CALLXS01. Next base: position 3,395 of record CAZIIZ010000119.1, read on the forward strand.
ACACAACAATACCATTGGCAGAAGTTGGATACATAGTAGAATTAATAATCACTTGATTGTAAGAAGCCTCATTGAAATAGCTTTTCATTGAATTGCCGGTTGCTTGATTGAGCATTCTATCATATACAATAGTAGAATCAGTGAATTCAGTTTCTCCCAAGAATCGAATATAAACCACTAGATTATTGATAGTGCCTGTGTTATTTACTTGCAAGCCATCGGTTTTAATACTTTGAGGTTTGTGCGAATCAACTCCACGACGCATATAATTGACTTTTTCCATGATTTTCGCAGAACTAATTTTCAGCCATGGTGTCAATCCGATAGTAATGGGCGAAATTTTACCAACTAAATATTTAGATGAAATTAGCGAATCGCCAGCGGCTTGAGCATAATAATAATATCCATTCGATTTATCTTGAATAATTGTATATCCTAATTCGTCGTGCAACCAATTGTAATACTCATCTCCGCTGGCAAAGCAATTAATTTGCTCCCCATTTGGTTGCGAAATAGTCTGTGGGACGTATTTCAAAGGAGCTGCCCAAATATTCGTACAAATTACGAATAAAAGGACAAAAATAGTTTTCAATTTCATATAGTTTTACCCCGTATAATAATAATTATTAATTTAAATATTTCCAATATACAAATTAAGAACTTAATCTCAATTTACAAAGCAATATTTCATATTTTAATTATTATTATTGACACTTAAAAATTGAAAAAGTATAATCGTGCTATCTTCTTTTTTTTACCCATTATGCCCATCTATTGAATTGAGTAAAAATCCTCCAATAAATTTAGATACCTACAACAAAAACTCCTCCGCTCTGCGATTTCTCGCCTGAACGGAGGAGTATTAAAATTCAACTTTTGAACAATTAATAATTACATTATTTTTTAATTACCTAAAGGAGTAAAGCTACCATTTACATCACCGCCGCTAAGCGATAGTATGTTTAACACAGTATTTCCTCCATTGATTGTTACAGTCGTTGGATAGAATACAAAGTTTGCAATTCGCCAGTTCGTAGCTGTTAGATTGCCAATTTTTTGACGCAATGGTGCGACATCCAAACTGTTAATACTTCCATTGAGGTTAATGTCGCCTGCTAACACCTGAATCGGAGTATATGAAATAATATTTCCGATCTTTTTGCGAAGAGAAGCACCATCTAAGGAGTTCAATCCGCCCGGTGTCTTCGTTGTGTAAACTTCTATTGTATAAGTACCATTCGCAAGTCCCGAAACAGAATAATTTCCGTTTGCATCGGTAGTTGTTCGTGTTACTTCGCTATTGTTTGAATTTTTAATAACTATCGTGCAGTTATTCATTGTAGTTCTTGCCGTGTTAGCATATTTCAAAGTACCGCTAAGAGTATAAGAAGCAGCCGGAGCAATTGTAGTAAAGTTTCTGCTCGCACTCCAATCACCTTCTAAAGTACCATTAAGAGCTTTCACTCTCCAATAGTAAGTCGCTGATTGACTTAATTCAGATATAACTTTACTGTTATTAGTTGTTTCAACATTTACAATCAACGAGTCAAAAGTATTTGTAGTCGCAACTTGTACTTTGTAATTTGTTGCATCAGCTACTGAATCCCAAGTCAGCGTTGGCGTAACATCAACATTCTGAGCTAAATCAACCGGAGATACCAAATTCGGAGCAAGCGGAGTAGGCATTGATGCAGCATTCTGGAAACGAACATTGGGACGAATTGATATTACTCCTGAATAAGCAGCATTTGGGATACTATCACCACAAATATTAGAATTAGGTAAATCAGTGGCCACTACATAACACATATTAGGTATAGCCGTACTGTAAACAGAGGTGCTTCGTGTCCAAGAACAATTATCAAAACATACATCAATCAATATATTTGATATTCCATCCCAATTAAAATTATGATTTAAAACAAAATTTCTCCACCCTGTAGCCGTAACGCTATAAGCATCTGTTGCGTAGTACGTTGTCCAATTAGTTTTAACACTTCCTGATAAAGCTGTTAGAGTTGTAGGTTGCATCTTAATATTGAATAAATTCATTTCTTGTAAGAGTAATGCCCCGGATACAACATTGAAACCAATTTGAGAAATATCTCCAGGATTTGCACCGCTGGCATATAATTCATCCGCTGTAACAAGAATCTGAGTTCGAGAATCATCGTAATTGGTATTAAATGGAGAATCAGAGGTATAAACACCATTACCAATAGTTACTTGCGAATTAATTACTGTGTTTACATAAAATTTATTAATGTTGGACCATGACGATACAATATCACCTTGCATTGATTTTACTCTCCAAAATATTGTAGAATTATTTGGAAAAGCTATCGAAATAGAAGATAAATTCGTTGTTGTATCCATGATAATATTTGAAAATAATGAATCTGAAGCAAACTGTACATTGTGGGAAGTTGCTATGTAATCAGTATTCCATTTGAATTGTCTAAGTTGAGGCAAAATTTTCGCCTCATTAGTTGGATACATAATTGTTGGTGTCGGTAAGTAAGTATTAATGGAATTTATACTGGACCAAATCGAGGTATCAACACCTATTTTGGCTCGCACTCTCCAATATATTTTTGTACTATTGGGTAAGTTACTAATAGTAAACGTTGTGTCAGTAATTAATTCATTTAAAATATTTGCAAAAGCACTATCAGAGGCATATTGTATTTGATAGTGAGTGGCATGATATCCTAACGTCCAACCGAATCGTGAATTAGGAGTTACAGTAGTATTGTTTAGAGGAGTAGATAATATAGGAGCTGTCAATGTAGTCTTAATATATTTCATAGTTGACCAATTCGATGAATCCGGTTCAAGTATTGCTCGTACTCTCCAATAAGTTCTAATATTATTAGGCAGAGTACAAGTGATAAATGTTGTATCTGAAATTGCCTCACTAAAGATATTTGCGAAACTACTATCTGTAGCTAATTGTATTACATAATTACTTGCTTTGAAGTTAGATAGCCAGTTAAATCTTGAATAGTTGATTATATTTGAATCATTAGCCGGAGCCATTAAGGATGGTTTCGTTAATGCTGTATTGAAATTGAGTTGATTGGACCAAAGTGATGTATCCACGCCGGTCATAGCTCGCACTCTCCAAAATATTCTTACATTATTTGGTAGATGGTTCTTGTATGAATATGAATAATAAGGTGTATTGTTCGAAGTATAGGCATTGGTAGAATAATTATTTGAATCAATAAATCTATCTTGGATGATATTCGTAAATAAATTATCCGTAGCATATTGTATCTGATAATTATTAGGAATACAAGTATTTCTCCAAGTAAAAGTAGAATTTGGATAAACAGAGTTGCCCTGGCTTGGACCGGTTAAAGATGGAGTACCAATACCTGTATAAAAAGATACATTCGTCCAGTAAGTCGTATCGACACCTACAATACCTCTAACTCTAGCTTGGAACTGGGAATTAGTTGGTAATGTTTTCATAATACTTGTTGAATCTGTAGTGATTTCGTCGAATAGATTGACAAATTGATCATCGTAGTAATTAGCAAACTGTATTTGATAATGAGTAGCCATAGGAGATTCTGTCCAAGCCAATTGAAAAGTGGAAGGAACAGTTTTACCCCATACTGGTTTTACAAAGTGTGGTGCATTATATTTTGTAATAAAATATTTTTCATAAGACCAGTAAGAAGTATCTATGCCATGAAAAGCTCTTACTCTCCATTTTATTTGTAAATCATGGGGGAATGTTTTAATAATACTTTTCGAATCTGTTATCGTATCATAAATCACATTTGAGAATTCAGAATCTTCCAAATCAGCAAATTGTATTTGATAATTTGTAGCCACGTAATCAGTGGTCCAAATAAATGTAGAATCGGGCATGAAACCATTTG
>CAZIIZ010000120.1:0-7261 GCA_964539225.1 uncultured Hyphomicrobiales bacterium
CTATAACGCTATAATCTTTATACAATAAGTTGTAATTTATGTTAGATAAAAATTTCTTATTAGCCTTATTCTTCAATGATCCGTATTCTTGAGTTTGCAAATGGATATTGACTTTATCTATGCCGCCAGCATCGGTAATCTTTCCGATAAAATTCATTTCTGTCATTACTTTGTAGTTTTGAGTTTGAATAAAATTGGAATATTTGTCAATACTTAAAATATTGTTTTCACTCTCAGAAGTGGATAATTTTGCAGTATAGTTATTTTTATTGCATATTTGAGTAATCTCATTTAAGGCTTTAATTGTTTTGGATGGTATTTTATCATTTTCATTATTTTTCAGAAATGATATATTAGCATTAAATATTGTAGCCATAGACAAGGATACGAGAAACTTATAAACCAATGAACCTTCCTCAATTTGTAAAGCAACAGATTCTCTACCTTTTTCAAAAAAATCTTCTGCAACTAAAAGAAATTCTCGTATCTCTTTTATATCATTATTGAGAGGAGACAATGGTACACCATTCTTGATACCCTCGAATTTTATTTCTATATAGCTTGTATTACTCATACCTTTTTCCTCTTAATATTAAACGTTTAATACACGTTTATTAACACACAAAAATACGTATTATAAAGTAAAAAATTGCATTTTGCAAGAAAAAACTTGCATTTTAGTATTCAAATAGTTTCTGTTACGTTCAATTGGAGTATAAATCTACCCTAAGCACTACTTAGGGCAGGTATTACAACGGTCTAATTACTGAGCTGATACGAGCAGGAACAATATATTAACCGCCGCCCGAAAGCCATCTACTAAAAGGTCTAATTACTGAAGTAATTTTTACTGGAACAATTGATACATCTTGAGGACTTAATCCGCCTAAAAGTGCATGGTCTGTTATTAACATACCTTTGCTATCATAATATCGCAAATAAAATCTATTAACTTTAGTATCGGCATCGTAAAATTGTATAATAACAATGCTATTTTCTAAAGAGCTATTATCTGATTTTTCAATTACGATATAATCGTTATTCTTTAAACCGAATGTTTCCATACTATCACCTGAAACATAACCTATCAAGCATCGATCATTTACTAAGGAAGGTAAATCTAATTTTTCCCTAACAAATAATTCTTGAAATCTCGCTCCCCCTTTTTCAAATATTCTATCCTCGTCTTTAAGCTCTTCGACAAAAAGATTCTTTAGAAATTTATCATTTGGTTTAAACAAGTATTCCAAAACGGTTTCTTCAATAACTTGCTCAATCATTAAACCTTGACCAGTAAGAAGCCAATTGATATTGAGTCCGGTCATTGCGAATTTTTTTAATGCTTCAGCTCCAGGCAAAGCATAGCCATTTACATAATCATTTATTGTGCTTGGTTTAAAACCAGCCTCATTTGCAAATTGTTTGATAGAATCGTATCTGTATTTAATAAAATTCTTCAATCTTTCGTGTAAAGTTTCCATTGTTGTTATATCGGTAATAATATTTAAAATAAATTGATAAAACAGTAAATATAATTTGCATATTATTGAAATAACAATTATATTTGCAGTTGTATAATTGATATAACAATATTTGCATTATAAATCAATTATACTGAATACAAAGATAACAATTATTGTACCAAATAAAGAAAGGTTTTAGAGATGGAGAAGAAAATTGAATTAACAGTTACGGAGTTCCAAGAAGCTATAAGCAACGCAATAACGCACGCTTTGCAATCTGTTAGGGGTAATGATTCGGTTATAAGTAGTGAATTTTATAGTAGAGAGGATATTATGAAGCAATTCAGAATTACTCCTACAAGATTTGCAGAGCTAACAAGAAAAGAAGGCTTTCCGGGACGTGTAGTTGGCAGGTCGTGGCTTATAGCTAAGGCACAATTCGATAAATGGATGATTAATAATCAAATGGGATTGATATAATGAAAACCGTTAAAATACTAATCGCAATCCAAGTATGCTTAATGCTTATTGGCGTAGCTTTACTATTCTTAGAAGGTAATAACTTTTTTGGTTATTTGTTAGCATTTTTAACTTTTTTAAGAATTATTAAGGAGCCTGAATTATGGAATTAATTATGGTAGAAGCGTCCCAATTAACAGAGCTGATCGATACCGTCCGAGAGCTTCGGGAAGCAATGAAAGAATTACTTTCATCATCTAAACCTACGCAGCCAACGCAGGAGGATTTTATTACTCGTGAGCAAGCTATGGAATACCTGCACATTACAAGCCCAAACAAATTCATTATTGCCCGGAAAAGGTATAATATGAATTGTCGTAAAGTTGGCAAACGTAAACTTTTCAAACGCTCCGATATTGATAAGATACTAGAAGCTAATGGAAATTGTATTGATACTTCTGATCTAACTCAAAAGGAAATTGAAAATTCACTTTATCGGAATTTGTAATATGAACTCTATGTATTCAAAGTGGCGAAGTTCATTCAGAAACGGCGGTACGCTAACGTTTTCGGTTACAAGCGAAGAAATGTACAATGAAGCAATTAAAGACTTTAGAGCCAAAGGAAAGTTCATCGAACCGGCTAAGGAATTCACTGAGTTCGATATTTCTAAGCCAAAGGAAATTACAGTTTTTTTATTCGACAAAAATCATAATTTAATTTACAAAGCTCCGATAGAAGTTCCGGAGAATTATCAATTTAAAGAAGGGAAATATTAAGATGGAAGCTATTACAATGCCATTCCAAGTTACAATGCCAAATGAGACTATGCAACCGATGTATAACAAGGGCGATAAGATTATGGTTACTTGGTACGAACCGCACTACGCACCTGCTGAAGGCAAGCCGTGTTTAGTCATTACTCAGGATGATACTATGATTTGTGGAATGTTTCACATTTCGCCATTTGATCCTAATTATTTTCATTTAGTGCCTCTCAATTTGGATTGTTCAACCAAAAAAGCAATGACCAAATCGGACATAAAAGGGATATTTAGTATTCCGGAAAAACCGCTTATTGATGCTAATGTTTATTCTAAAACTCTAAGTGATTTATTTGATAAACGGCAGGTTCTAAATTTAATAAATAGCAAGCTACAAACAGCTTCTTCAATAATTAATGACTATGTAACAGAGTGCAATGAAACCGTGAACGTTACAGCATTTCTATTGCGAGATGTTACCGAAGAATTACCGGAGCTATTAGAAGATTTACAGAATATCGAAGACTTGCTTCATTCATCTGTAAATATGAAAGGTTGTTTATAATGCAAGACGGATATTATGATTTCTTAACAGCATCGGACACCGTGCCGGAACGCCTACAATCTATATTTGAGAGTGCAGACGTAATCCATAACTCAATTACGCAAATTACAGTCCTTACCGAAGTTAATTTGAAGTTTAAATGTAATCTTCCTTACGAGTTTCATCTCGAAGTGAATACTGTCGTTGGGCAGGTTCGGGAGATAAAAGAAGAAATTAAAAAGTTACTCGATGATATTCGGGAGTATGCAAATAAAAAAGGAGCTTCATCCGCACCGTCGAAAGTTAAGAATGAAGCCCCAACCAAAGCATAGGCTAATGGCAGACAAATATAAGTAAATAATTTTAAAAGGCAAAATAATAATTTAATTAGGTAATACAATGGCAATAATGGGATTCGCGATAATGCAAAGAGAAATTCTGAATTGGGAATGGTATGATGATTCTGGTACAGTACATCTATTATTACATTGCAACCTTAAAGCGAATCATACTGATGTAAAATGGCGTGATGTTCCTATAAAAAAAGGGCAATTTCTTACCTCAGTCGAGTCATTAAGTCGAGAATTAGGGCAGACACAACAAAATATTAAGACACGTTTAAAACGGCTAAAAAAGGCGAACATAATAGATATTGAAACAACAAACAAATATAGTATTATAACTCTTTTAATACAAGGCGGTTATGATAATTTAGAAAACGAAACTAACAAACAAACTAACAAGCAGAATAACAAACAAACTAACAAGCAAGTAACAAGCAAACAACAAACTACTAACAAGCTACTAACAACAGATAATAATGAATATAAAGAAAAAAAAGAAGAAAAAGAAGAAATAAGACAAGACAAGAGGGCTGGGCTTTCTTTAAATAATTATATTTTAGAATATTACTCACGAGTATCAAATCACTTTCCGGAGTTGCTTGATGAAGAATCTCATCGCAGATTGATGGATGAATATGGTGAGGAAATTTTAAAGGATGCCCTGAATGATTTTAACGCCAAAGATGATATCTATATTTCGAAATGTAAGAATTTGGCGAAAGTTCTAAATGGTTTTGCAAAACAATATTTAATAAAATTAAAGGAAAAAGAAAATGGACAAACAAGAAATCAACCTAAAATGCCAGATCTCAGATTCATGGGAATCAGCTGAGTTTCAAGAATTTGCGAATTTTATGCAAGCAATGTTTCCGAAAGAAAGTCTTTTGGAAGATACTGTCGAAAATAAAAAATTGAAACTTGCATATACTGTGCTTATTGATAAAAAATGCACGATTCAAGAATTGAGAGAAACAATTAAAGAGCTTAGGAATTCTCATTCCAAATACTTTTGGATGCCAGCGGATATAACCGAAGCGTTCAAAACAGCTACGGCAACGAGCCGATTTAGATTGTAAAAATAAATAATTTAATTAAAGGAAAAACAAATGGATACGCAAATCAAAGCGAATAATCAGCAAAATATAATCAATTGGGAATCTGAAGAATTCAATAGTTTTGCAAATTTTCTACAAGCAATGTTTCCGAAAGAAAATATTTTGGAAGATACTAATGATAATAAAAAAATGAAACTTGCTTATGCTGGGCTTATCAGTAAAAAATGCACAGTTCAGGAATTGAAAGATACAATGAATGAGTTTAGGGATTCGCATCGAAATCATTTTGGCTGGATGCCTGCGGATATTTTAGAAGCGTTTAAAATAGCAACGGCAACGAGCCGATTTAGATTATAATAATAAATATTTTAACAAATTTTAGAAAGGTTTTAAAGATGAAAACAAATAATGAAAATCCGGAGCAAACAATTCGCGAACACGATGCTGAAGAGTTCCAAGAATTTGCGGATACAATGAACGTACTTTTCTGTACCGAAGCATACCGCAGCACAAATACCCCGGAGTACAAGAAACTGCTATTAACTTACGATTCGCTCAGAGCTTACGGATGTACTCCGGTACAATTAAAGCGAGCTATTAGCGGATTTATCCATTTCCATACAGATCCAAAGCATTGGATGCCGGCAGATTTTTTAAACATAATGCGAAAGCTGATAAGATAATATAAAAAACTCCTTAGAGGATTGCCGTTCTCTAAGGAGTCATATTAAAACCTTGTGCGTAGGTTAGACAAAAGTATTAACGTTTCTTGAAAGCTATTATTGTAATTAAAATTTCGCTCATATTTGACTTGTGCGAAGCGAAAAGTGCTAAAGTGGGTATTTGCTCATCTAAGGCAATTAAAATGCAGTAGTGATAGCGAGAATAAGAAAAAAGAGTATTATTGTACTACTTACATACAAGGTTTTTTTTATGGCAGAGCAAGATATAGAACATTTCGAGATTAATCCGGAGCAAATCATAGAATCGCTTCGAAATCAGCTCGGTATTTACAGAAGTATTATCGCTTTATCAGATAACACTGAAGTAATTCGTTTAGCCACAGCAGGCGAACAGTTATGTTCACTCCAAATTGAGCTAATTCAAGCCTATTTCGCTTCGATGGAAGATGAGATTTCCTACCAATTATTAATTAATCTAAAGCGAATATTGGGGTAGTTATGACTATTGATGAAAGAGTTGTATATAGCTTAGATATTAAGGATTTAGATGAAAATTTGAAGTATTTCGCTGAAGTAATTGGGCTTGAGAATGTGCAGAAATTAATACTCGGTGTTGGTGGCTCACGCTTTTATATTCCTAAGCCGGATATGTTCAAAGTGCGAGCCCTGGAAAAACATTTACAAAAGAACAAATTAGAAAGGACAGACCGATGTAGAATGGAAAGAATGTTCGGATTAAGCAGTATTACGGTAAACGTAGTGTGGAACAAAGTATATAATTTAAAAGCAATAAAAGGGAGACCCAAAAATGGGAAATTGGATTGATGTATTCAAGATAGGGGATCATACAGATTCTTCCGGCACATCCAAGCAATGGAGTGAAGCGGATTTGAATACGATAGTAGCGAAATATAATAATCAGCCGGATGAAAAGAAACATCGAGCACCGGCAATTGCAGGCGAACACCAAAGCGATACTTCATTAGTAGCTTATGGGTGGGTTAAATCTCTAAAAGTCGATGGCGGTCATTTGTATGCCCAATTCGAGCAATTAGACGAAGACTTCAAAGGAATGGTAAACACCGGCAGGTTTAATACTGTCTCGATCGGACTTTATCCGGATTTACTTTTACAGCATATTGCATTTTTAGGGGCAAAACCTCCAGCAATAAAAGGGTTAAAACCTCCGCAGTTCTCTCGTGTGGATACAGGTGTAACAATACTGAGTTATCCTATTAAAAAACAAAATATTAACTTTTCTGAAAGCAGCACAATGCAAGAAAAAATCAAAATCGTAGTCGATTTTCTTACTGAAAAGTATGGAACTGAAATGGCAAATGATGCCTTAGCAAAAATGACTGAAGTATTCGGAGCTACGGATAAACCGAAAGAAGAAATATCGGCAAAGTCGAACTTCAGCGAAAGTCCGGAATATATAGCCTGGAAAGCTCAAAGCGATGCTGATAAAACTCGACTTGATAAAGTTGAAAAAGAATTGCAAGATGAAAAAGACAAAGCGTATTTTTCTGAAATGGCAAAGAAAGGCGTATTGCTTCCGAGACAGCATATCGCAGCAAAAGCAATTCTCGACACGGTTCGTACATCGACTATTCAGTTTTCCGAAGGTGGTCCTAAAATATCCGGCGAAACCGCTTTCAAAGATTTCGTAGCATCATTTCCTCAAGCAGTGATGTTTGGCGAATTTGCTACAAACGAAATGGCTACCGATGGCAAAGATTCTACAGAACTTGATAAAATGATTAAAGAACGTAATAAGAAATGGGGCGGCAAATAATGAACGGAATTAATGAGCTAAACAGCGTAACTTATGGAGACGGTTTTGTCGGCACCGCTCCTACCAAATCAATCAGAGTTACAATTGCTACCGGGCAGAGATTGAAAATGTTCTGTCCAATTGCGAGACAAACAGTGGACAAAAAACACTACAA
>CAZIIZ010000121.1:0-7236 GCA_964539225.1 uncultured Hyphomicrobiales bacterium
AAACCGGAATGACAGTATTCATCGGTATTGCCGAAGATGTGTATAATGGTTAGGGGAGAATGGGGCGAAGTTTTTTCAGTTACTAACGTTTAACTCCTAACGGAGTAAAGATAAAAATAATTCTTATACAGCGTAGCTGTTAAACGTTAGTAATAAAGCATTTACATCGTCGGAGACTCCCAACTCCTTAGGAGTTGCACTCTTATTGATTATTTTCGGACTTCTAAAACGTAAGTATCAAAATAAGGAAGAATCTACAACCTTTGGAATCTATATTATGTAAAATTAGAAAAGTTGGGGTTAATATATTTAAAGAACAAAGGCTGTAACCCAAATTATTATGGAATACAGCCTGTGTTTTTCATTTACTAAAAATTTAGATTGACTTTATTTCTCTTCGTAATCATGCGTCAATGGGAATAGAACCGAGAAAGTCGAGCCTTTGCCCAAGGCACTCGTTATCTTAACTCTGCCCTTGTGAGCTTCGACCAATTTTTTTACTATCCAAAGACCGAATCCGGAGCTATGTTCGTTTGCAGTCGGGCTAGCACTTAATTTAACTCCGCGTTGGAATGCTTTGCTAATATCTTCTTGAGAAAGTCCTAAGCCATTATCCTTCACAGCAATCTCAGCATAATCGCCGTCTTTTCTCACTATAATTTTAACCTTACCGCCTCTTGGCGAGAATTTAATAGCATTCGACAATAAGTTATCAATAATTTCATCAACTTTCTGAGCATCAATCGGCACGTATGGCAATTCTTTATATTCCGTCAACACCTCAATTTCTTTTTGATTCGCAGCTATTGAATTTCGTCTAGTTACGTCTTTTACTATTTCAGAAATATCGTAATTATCGAAATCCATACGCATGGCACTGCTTTCAAGAGCTAAAATCTTAGTAACTTCTTGGGATAGGTTTACAATTCTGTTAGTTGTTGTTACTATGTCTTCGATAATTTCTCTTTGCTCAACTGCTGATAAATCATAAGATTTTAATAATTCCACCAGGCTCTTGATTAATCCTGCAGGGTTTTTTATATCGTGAATCACCATAGCGAATAGGTCATCTTTTTGCTTTTGTAATTCTTCTAATTCGGAATTAAAAGTAGAAAGTTTGTCGGATTTTTCCTTTAGGTCTTTGTTCTGTACTGATAATTCTTGTGATCTGTTATTTAGATTATCAATCTGATTTCTCAGTGCTTCAATCTCTTTTTTCAAATCCGAATTTTCTTTTAATGATGCTTCATAATCAGCACTACTGATATTCTCTTCCATTTTAATTTCCTTGGATATATTTTTATTTAATAATTTATTTTTCGTTGTTAATATCAAACCCACAATTATTATTCCTCCGCCAAAAGCTATAATTAATTCAAAAAGTCCATAACCTACTAACGGTTGAGCAGGAGCTTTAGTTTCATTTTTAATATTAGAGATTATACTATCGGCTTTTGTAATTTTGGTTTCAATTTGTTTTAGTTTTTTCTTTAATTCTACTTCTCGATTATTAACTCTGAAATTTAGAGTTAATGCCGATGCGTTTAATTTATTCATTGGGTCTAATGCTGCAATTATCAGTTCGTAATTATTTTCTTTCAAGTCAGAATAGTATATAGACGTGATATTGGTCGGGCGAGAATACTCCTGCTCTTGATATTTTAAAGTAGTTAAGAATCTGAATGGAGTTTTCTCTTCAGTTTCAGTAGCCAAGTGGTATTGTATTTCAATATTATTGTTTTCAGCGAACACTAAACTTTCGGAGTCTAATTTCTGCATAGAAACGCCATTTACTTTAATTGCATCTAATACAACTCGTGCATTACTCGCCAGTGCCGAATTTAGCATAGCGAATAGTACAATTACGATAATTACTATTTTATTTTTCATAACAACAATATCTATAGTTAGTATTCAGAACCATTTAATTTTTACTTATTCCCACTCAAAAGCACGTTTTCTATTTAAAAATGCTTGATGCCGGACTTTATATTTTCTTGATTCGATAAAATTTGAGAATATTCGATAAACATCGAAAAAATTCTGAAAATTATAATGAGGAATTCTTTTTTCATTGCAATATGCTGATAGCTTGCCTTTGGCAAATATAATATCAGAATGCTCCGCACCGCACAAATCTGAATAGCCGTCGCCAATATACACTATAATGTTATCCGGCGGAGTATTGACCAACACAGTGTTCCGTTTGCACGAGGCACACATACATTCGCAACTATCGCTTACTCCATAATAAAACGGTTCTACGGACTCGTCGTCTAAGTATCTGAATTCATTCGCAAATATTTTAATGTCGTCGATTTTCAGTTCCTGCATCACCGGACGGATGTAGTCCTTGTAGCCATCACTTATTACGTTCAACTCTACTCCTATTTTTCGACAATAATCATAGAATACTTTAAAATAAGTGTCGATGTCGTATTGCAGCACAAAATCACTTACAAATTCAGGGCATACAGCCGAATACTTATCAATAAAATTATTAGGAATCCTTAAGGTCGAAAATACTTTTCGCCAATAATCCTTAATGTCCATCTTGCCCGACTTGAGCATTGAATGCCAAGGCTCAAATTCGCCACAATTGATAAACAACTCATCGCCGATATCTTTCTTAATGATAGTGCCGTCGAAGTCCGAAAATACAGTTATATTTATATTATTATCTTTTATTACCAAAGCTACTTTACCCTAATTCCGTATCAATATTGTAGAAATTCAAAATTACATATAATTATCGAAGAAATTTCAAGAAAAATTGATGCCAAGCATTAAAACTTTGAATTAATTAGAGTTTTTTTTTTATATTTGAAGAATGTATATATTTTGAGTTAGTATTTGAAAGGTTTAGCTTTGAGCAATTTAGTTAAAAGAGTATTAGTTGGGCTTATCGGTATTCCGGTATTTATAACATTAGTATTAAGCGGTGGATATTTCTTCTTAGGATTGATATTAATTTTATCCAATCTCTGCCTTTGGGAATATTTCAACATAGCTTCTGCGAAGCAAACTTATCCCTTAAAAGTCTTATCGTACATCATGAATACATCCTTTCTGTTGATTGTGTATTTCACTAATTCCACAATTGCAAAAGATTACTTTCTGCCATTATCGATTATTGCCATATTAGCTAATTCAATACTGCACACCGGACTTAATCTTTGGAATAAGAACTCAAATAATACTTTAAACATCGCAGTTGGTCAAAGTGCATTCAATTATATTAGTCTGTTTTTTGCATCGCTTTTGCTAATCTCAAATTTTGGTACATTCAATCAATTGCTTTTCGATAATAATTATTCACCTTTGAGTGCTATTCCGATAAGCGACTGGTCATATATAGTGTTAGCGTTTTTTGTAGCAATTTGGTCGTCCGATACCTTCGCCTATTTTGTTGGTTCTGCAATAGGCAAACATCGCTTATTCGAGCGAATTAGTCCAAAGAAAAGTTGGGAAGGTGCAATTGCTGGATTTTTCGGATCAATTCTTGGGTTCTATTTGGTTCTGCACTTCGCTGTCCCAATTTTCCCGTTGTCGCTATCAATAGCTTTAGGAGCAATTATTGGAGTGATTGGTACAGTCGGAGACTTAGCAGAATCTCAATTAAAGCGTGATGCCGGTATCAAGGACAGCTCTAATATTATCCCCGGACATGGCGGAATTTTAGACAGATTCGATTCGATTCTATTTACTGCACCAGTCGTATTAATCATTTTGATAATTTATTCATTTATTTAGAATTAATTATCAAACTATTTGATATTTATTTCTGAAATATTCAGATAAATCATTATATTTGTATTTTTATAACTAAGCATAATAACTGAGAAGATGCAGACTAAAACCAAGGGGATTATTTTAGCTGGCGGAAGTGGCTCTCGCCTGTATCCGTTGACAGCTGTAGCTAGCAAACAATTGCAAGTAGTGTACGACAAACCGATGATCTATTATCCGATAGCTATTCTAATGCTCTCCGGTATTAGAGATATTTTAATAATCACTACTCCGCAAGATATTGACAATTTTGTCAAACTGCTCGGCGACGGCAAGCAATGGGGAATTACAATTTCTTATGCTATCCAACCAGAACCCAAAGGCATAGCTCAAGCGTTTGTAATCGCAGAAGAATTCATTCATAATTCTCAAGTGTGCTTAGTGCTTGGCGATAATTTATTTTATGGTAAATTGGATTTTCTGCGTAATGCAATTGCTAATAATATTGGCGGCACTATCTTTGGCTATCCGGTTACGAATCCTTCAGAATATGGTGTGGTCGAATTCGGTGCAAATCGCAAAGTTATTAGTATAGAAGAAAAACCTACTAATCCTAAATCAAAATATGCTATACCTGGTGTTTATGTTTTTGACAAAAATGCTGCAGAAATTGCTAAAACAATTCAACCCGGCAAACGTGGAGAATTAGAAATTACCGATATGCAGAAAGCATACCTCGATATTGGCAACTTGAATGTAGAAATTATAGGACGAGGCATAGCTTGGCTCGACACCGGCACTCCCGAATCCCTATTAGAGGCTTCTACTTTTATACATGCCATTGAGAAACGCCAAGGCAGGAAAATAGCGTGTTTAGAGGAAATCGCTTTGTACCAGAAGTTTCTAACTGTAGAGCAATACATTTTGGTTTTGGCAAATCTTCCTAAAAGTTCCTACAAAGACTATTGTACTAAAGTATTAGAGGAGTTTATCAATGAGAATTAGTTTATTACTTTGTTTGTTTTTGGTTAGCATGAATGTAGCTATACCTTCTCAAGAAATTATCATTGATTCAAATATGACTTTTGAACAATCCATAAAAGGCACGAAAGCTCCTACAGAGTTAATAGAAGATCTATGTTTGCTTAATGTGTCTTACTATTCTACTGATAAGCAAATTCATCGTGGGCAGTTAGTAAGAGCTAAAGATTTGAAACCAGATGTAGAAGCAATATTTGAAGTGATTATGAAAGAAAAATTTCCGATAGCTAAATGTATTCCCATAGTGAAATACAATTGGTCTGATTCGGCTTCGATGTTTGATAATAATTCATCCTCATTTTGCTATCGTACTATAGCTGGTACAGTCAGATTGTCTAATCATGCCCTCGGCAGAGCAATAGATATCAATCCGAAATTTAATCCTGTAGTAGAAAAGGACGAAATCACACCAAAAGGTGCAAGCTACAAAATCTCTCGTCCAGGCACTCATCACGAACTATCGCCAATTAATATTAAATTTAAAGAATTAGGTTGGAGTTGGGGCGGCGATTTTAAATCATATAAAGATTACCATCATTTCGACAAACGCAAATAGGAAATAAATTATGGATTTACTTTGGGCTCCGTGGAGATCGCAATATATTGACACTTTCAAACATCCTTCAGATGACGAAGGATGCTTTTTTTGTGCAGCAGTAAATGATTTGGAACACGATAGAGAACGTTTAGTGGTAGCCAGAACAGAGAATTGCATTATTATGTTAAACAGGTATCCTTACAATGGCGGTCATTTGCTAATCGCTCCTAAAGCTCATATCGGAGATTTAACTGAAATCACTACTGAAAATGCCTCGGAACTGATGATTTTATCTCAAATAGCTATTAAAGTAATTAATACCGTAAGTAGTCCTCATGCGTATAACGTTGGTATGAATCTTGGTCGATCAGCTGGAGCAGGAATGCCCGGACATTTGCATCAGCATGTGATTCCTCGATGGGACGGAGATACAGGCTTCGTATCCACCATCTGCGATATGAAAGTAATATCGCAGGCGATGGATAACACTTGGCAGGAAATGAATTCAGGATTCAAGAAGTATTTGTAGTTACTTACTATTACTTAGTTTCGTGTCCGCCTTTTTGGCAGCATTTAGATAGTTTTCTGTATGCTTTTGGATCGGCTTTAGTTTCGTCGGCATCGTATCCGGCTAAATTAATAGCTTTTTTAATTTTTTCCGGAGACGTTACATCGGCATCATAAGTTACTTCAGCCATTTTAGTTTTAATTACCAAATTGACTTTTTCTATTCCTGATATTTTTTTCACAGCTTTTTCTATTGTAGCTTTGCAAATCTCGCACTGAGAAGAAGTTAATATTTTCACTTCTTTAATATCTTTCGCCATAGACACCGAAATCGCCAATACAAACATCAAACAAATTGATGCTATTAGATTTAGTTTATTTCTCATTTCTAACCTCACATTTTATTATTAATTAAACAGACGTAAGTATCAAACGTATTTGATTTTGTTAAATTGGATTGGTTTGAAATTTACTTTGTTCTTTTCGATCTTTTCTCATCAATTCTTCAAATTGTTTGAAAGCTGTTTCTACGCTAATTCTATTCAAATCATCATTTTCAATAGTATCAATACTAATTTCCGGAGATAAAAATACTGCTTTATCAGTCAATGCACCCCAACGTTTACTGCTCATAGAAGGTGTATTTGGATAGAATCCAATTACATTTATGCCAATAGCAGCCGCTATATGAAGCACTCCCGTAGAATTTGCGATTAAGCATTTTGATTTATCTATCACAGCCATCAATTCTTCAAGACTTAACTTGCCGCACATATTTCGTGCATTCTCGGCATAATCGTGAACTTTTTGAGCATATTCGTTTTCATCTTTAGTTCCAGTAATTATCACTTCATATTTTCCGGTTTTAATCAGTAATTTAGCAAGTTTACCGAAATTATCTGTATTCCATTTCGGAGCAGAACCTCCGCCTCCGGGATGAATAATTATAATTTCCTTGTACGAATCTATTAGGTTTAGCTTCTCAGCAATACACTTGTTTTCTGGTATAAATGGCTTGAGCAATTTAGCCTTAAAATTATTACCGCCTACAAAATTTACCAAATCTACATTAAATTGAGCTTCATTTTTTGCAGCTGTTTTCCGATGCTCAAACACTTTACAATTTAGCATAAACGAATACCAACGGTATCCAGTTCCTACTCTTAATGGGATTCTGCGTTTAAATGCTGGGTATATTTCTTCGAATCTTGGTCTGGGGAAAAACACTACATCATACTTATTCTTTTTGAATATTTTATTTATGCCACCATTGATTTTATCTATCAGAAAATATTCGTTAATTAACTCTTGATTTTTAAGCAGAACCTCAGTATAGCTATTGGCAATAATATCAATTTTTGCCAAAGGAGCAATTCTATTTATTGCTCTAAGCATCGGCAAAGTCAGCACCATATCGCCCA
>CAZIIZ010000122.1:0-7228 GCA_964539225.1 uncultured Hyphomicrobiales bacterium
TTGTTTGCAATAATTAACTCCGCAGCACGCTTGCCTTTTTCTTCATTTTGATAATCCAGTTCTTTGTTTGCAATAATCAACTCCGCAGCACGTTTAGCTTTTTCTTCATTTTGATAATCAAGTTCTTTGTTTGCAATAATCAACTCCGCAGCACGTTTCTCTTTTTCTTCATTTTGATAGTCAAGTTCTTTATTGGCAATAATTAACTCATCGACCCGCTTTCTTTTTTCATCGCTTTGAAATTCCAGTTCTTTGTTTGCAATAATTAATTCTGCAGCCCGCTTACCTTTTTCTTCGTTTTGATAGTCAAGCTCTTTATTGGCGATAATTAATTCGTCCGCCCGTTTTCTTTTTTCATCCCTTTGAAATTCCAGTTCTCTGTTGGCAATAATTAATTCGCCTGCACGTTTCTCTTTTTCATCGCTTTGAAATTCCAGTTCTTTTATTGCAATGATTAACTCATCTGCACGCTTTCTTTTCTCATCGCTTTGAAATTCCAGTTCTTTGTTTGCGATTATTAATTCTTCGTCCTCTATTTCAATTAAGACTTTTAAATTGTTATTTTCTTGGAATAATAATTGCAACTCACTTATGAGTTCTTCCTTGGTTCTTGTCATAAATTTCCCTAACTAAGTGTGTGATAAATAATGAGTTCCAATTAATGAACAATTCTGCTTAAACGATAAATCATTCACTACCAAAATTTCAATGTATGATTAGCAAGTTACAAAAAATAATTCAAATATAACCAAACAAAAAAAACGTAATAAAATTGTTCGAAAGCTCAAAACTAAATACATAACAAAATAATTGCTTGCTCGGATATTAATAACCAAACAAGCAATTCTATTTATTTAAATATATTTACATCTATTTTTCTACTACTACTTTTTCTATTTGAGAATAATTAGCCGACTTAAATTCTATGAAATACATTCCGGCTGGAATATTAGTCAAGTCAATTACAAAATCTTGAGCTTTAGATTTATCAACTGTACAATCAATTTCTTTAATTACCTTTCCGGCAATATCAATTAATCTGATCTTTGTGCCAATCTCAGTAATTTTTGCTGAAATAGTAATTTTATCTTTAGCCGGATTCGGCGAAATAGTTTGGATACCGATATTTGCATTCGGATTCACTAATCGAGTGCCGCCTTCTTTGCAAATACCGAGTAGGGAGAAGGAGCCGGGAAGAAGATTAATATCAGTATTTCCACCGACAGCTTCCGCATTCGATAATGCCAAATCGCATTTTTCGGCATTGCCCAAAGCCGCTTTAAATTTTACTTTAATCAATGGTTGTCCAATTGCAATTTTTGTCGGAAGATTTTCAATAGTTATCTTCGAAGTGTTTTGATCTATCGTTTGAATAGGATAATCCAAAGGATATAGCAAAGTAGGATTAAAGCTTAAATCTACTCTCAAAGAAGTAATCTTTGCTACTGCTAAATTCTCTTGCTTCTTTAGTATAATTGGTAATTCAATTATTTCTCCTGTGTTGGCAGAAATATTTAATGCTTGCAGAGTAGCAGAAGCAGTTCCGGTAAATTCATAGCCAGCACCTTTCATTTTGACTTTTGTCGGGCTATTTGCTTGATTATGATATATTTCTAAATCTGTAGTGGCAGGTGCAAGTTGGCTCGGTGTAAATTTTAAATCATACTTCAAAGTATCGCCCGGCAACAAATCCAACGCTGTCAAGCCCGACAATCTTTCAAATTCAGAATTAGTAATCCTTACATCAGTAATTTTCAGTTTAGCTGTTCCGGTATTTGCTATAGTTATGGCTTTATGTATTGTTGAGTCAGAACCAAGCATTACTTTGCCGAAGTCGATTTCTGAATTTATTACTTCAATTTTCGGTGCTATTCCTTTGCCTTTCATTTTGACTTTAGTCGGGCTATTCGCTTGGTTATGATATATTTCTAAATCAGCGGTAGCAGAAGCAAGTTGGCTCGGAGTAAATTTTAAATCATACTTCAAAGTATCGCCCGGCAACAAATCTAATGCTGTTAAGCCGGATAATCTTTCAAATTCAGAATTAGTAATCTTCACATCAGTAATTTTTAGTTCTTCGTTTCCAATATTTGCTATAGTTATTGCTTGGCGTAGAGTAGTATCTCTGCCCAATAGAATCCTACCGAAGTCTATTTCTGAATCAACTACTTCAATTTTCGGTGCTATTCCCACTCCTAGCATTTTGATTTTAGTCGGGCTATTCGCTTGATTATGAGATATTTCTAAATCTGCGGTGGCTGATCCGACTTGGCTCGGAGAAAATTTTAAATCGTACTTCAAAGTATCGCCAGGCATTAATACCGTATTCGTCGAGCCGGATATTCTGGTAAATGCCGGATTAGTAATTTTAACATCCGTAATATCTAGTTCTCCGTTTCCTTTATTTGCTATAGTTATTGCTTGGCGTAGAGTAGTATCTCTGCCCAATAAAATCCTACCGAAGTCTAATTCTGATTGCACTACTACTATTTCCGGCAGAACGCCCTGACCGTACAGAATAATCTCTGCGGGGCTGCCGGCTCCGTTATAATGAAATTGAAGTATTCCTTTGGTTCTGTCTGTAGAGCTTGGGATAAATCGTAAATCCATTGTATGAGCTTCGCCTGCCGGTATCGTAAAGTTACCTCCGCCGGACACAGTAGAGAAAGAAACAGCATCCGGATCTGCGTGGTTAGTGCTAGTGATAATCAATGGGGCAGAGCCTATATTTTCAATAGTAAATGCTTGAACGGAATCTTTAGGAGTGCCAACTTCAACCTTACCAAAGTCTATTACATGGTTCATTATTTTTAGTAATGGTTGCACTCCTTCGCCATAAATCTTTTGCTTTAGTGTACCTGCTTGGGTAATAATTACAATATCTGCCTTATATTTTCTCGCTTCAGTTGGCTTGAATCTAAACTTCGTAGCGTTATTAGTTCCGGCAGCGATAGTATAAACAGGTAAGCCGGACACAAGCGAGAAAGCATTCGCATCCGTTCCGGTAAAGTAAATGGAGTCCACTCTGAATTCCCATGAGCCTTTATTCTGCACAAAATCAGTTACGAGCGAATCCCTATCAGTATCGACAAGGCACTGCTTCATATCAACATCATGAGAAGCCGCAGTTTGGAGTCCTACCTCCCAATAAGTATCGGAAGTATCTGATTGCTTTTCACGAATACAACGAACAGAACAACCAGCTTCCTCTCCAATCCAATTCTCGATGTAATTTGGTAAATTGAATTCTAGTGATATGTTTCTGGCACTAGCATGACCGTACTCAGTACTTGCCCACCAGAAACCCTGCATTCCTAAATAGTAGAATTTCCCTTCGTAGTTGCGAATCCCTCCGGGATGACCAGCAAAATGACTTTCATTCGTAGCCCCTTCATTCGGACTGCTCCATAAGCCATCTCCGGTTTCGATTGTTCCGGTTGATTTCAACTTGCCTCCAGCTACAGGATCACCACCCAGACAATTCTTTAATTCGTTTATCTCTACCTCAGTTGGTATATGCCAACCATAAGGTGCCAAGCCGCGAGGGTCGTTAACCGCAAACCAATTATAAAGCTTACCATAAATCTTTCCGTTAGCAGGGTCATTATTATAATAGCACCAGGCACCTTCTTTGTTTTTATTTGCATCTATCCACTCGGCTTCTGTCTGTGCATGTTTAATTGGATCTCCATTGCGATATGAATCAACATCTAAGTTTTTGCTCATCCATTTTTGGTTGCATATTTCTATTTCATTATTAGAAATAACAGCTGTTATTCGTACTAAATATTTCTTGCTTACGATTTTAGGTACTTTAAATGGATAACTCAATCCAACAGCGGATTCAGTAATAGTAATCCATGGTTGATTGTCATCAGTTCTGTATTCTATTTTTATTGGTTCATCAGGAGCGACTCCCGCCCAAGTGATTATAGTATCACTATCAACCAAAAATTTCTCTCCACCGTTAGGGAAAGTTAATCTGAGATTATCGGCGAAAGCAGTACCCGAAATTATCAAAAGCATTAATATTATTATTCTTTTCATTAGTAAACCTTTATTTGATGTTATTCTTTTATTTCGCTACCACTACTTTTTCTACTTGACTGAAAGTAGTCGAACGGAATTCTATGAAATATATGCCATTAGTAATTGCACTTAAATCAATTGAGAATTCTTGAGCTTTAGCTTTATCAACTGCACAATCAATTACATTAATCACTTTCCCGGCTAAATCGAGTATTTTAATCTTTGTTCCGGTTTCTGTAATTTTTGCTATAATTGAAATTTTATCTTTAGCCGGATTCGGCGAAATACTTTGGATGCCGATATTAGAGTTTACTTTTAGCGTGTCGTTCGGGTTGCTGATACCAAGCAAATTAAATTTACCGTCAATTTTTTCAACTTCCGTTTTAATATCCTTTCCTTCTGAATCAAGCCAGTAGAAATCATCTAATAGAATATAACTCGTAATTGATTTGCCTAATCCGGCTGTATAATCAAATTCAGCGATCAAATTATTATCGTTTGTTGTGTTCCAAGTTCCCTTTATATCACAAATTTCGTAGTTTCCATTTACGGATTTAATTCCGCGAGAATCGGTAATAGTTAATATAGTCGGACTATATTTTATTTTAGCCCTAAATGGCAGAACTGTTGCACTCTGAATCGGTATTATGTTATTCATCAATCTTAGTTTGATTTTCTTTTTTTCTCCGATGTAAGCAGAATCATTATCAATTCGAACCAATCCACCAATTGCCTGTCCATATAATTGTACTTCAGCCGGTTTAGTCTGCCCTGCGTAATTAATAAATAACATACCGGAGGTTCTACCGATAGAATTTGCAATAAATTTCAAACTTATTTTTAATGAATCGCCAACACCTAATTTATATGGTGGAGCATAATTCAACATTTCAAAATCTGTATTATTGAGTCCGCTATTGGCTATTGCTGTGATATTCATCTCGCTTTTTCCAATATTTTTAATTGTAGCGGCATCGGTATATTGTTTTGATTCACCACAGTTAATTACGCCAAAATCTATCAAATTATTCAATACAAGCAAAGTAGAATCAAGTGCTTCGGCATGAATCGTTTGATGAATTGTATCGGCTTGAGTGATAATAATAATATTAGCATTATATTCTCTGACACTGTCCGGTTTAAATCTGATTTCTAAAGCTACACTTGCAGCAGTATCCAATTCTAATTTATTGAATCCCGACACAATCGAAAATGCTTCAGCATCCATACCGGAGAAATAAACAGAATCAATTCTGCATTTATAACTTCCGCTATTAGTGATAAAATCAGTAATCAACGAATCTTTAATTCCGCCGACTAAACATGATTGCATATCAATATCTATCGCACTAATTTCGGGAGCTACGATTGAGAATAGTGTGTCGGACATATCACTTTGCAATATCATCGGTTCTAAGAGTTTTATAGTCCAGAAATCATATTCGCCATGATTGCCCGTAATATCACCATCAGTTGATTTTGAGCTACCGGTCATAATATATGCTCCTTCGCTACTTTCCATTAAAGCACAAGGTTGATCGAAATCACTGCCTCCATAAGTTTTCTGCCAAATAATGTTGCCGTCAGTCGGGTTCAATTTTACCAACCAATAATCATAATCGCCATGATTGCCAGTTACATCGCCGTCATTAGAATTTGTATATCCGGCAACTATGAAATTATTATCACTACTTTTAATGATATCTGTGGATATATCGCTACCACTTCCACCTAATGTTTTTTGCCAAATTATATTACCGTCAGTAGAATTTATTTTCAATACCCAGCAATCACCTTCACCTTTAAAATCCGTAACGTCGCCATTATTCGAAGCAGTCCATCCGCTAACCACATAATTGCCGTCATTGCCTTCGACTATAGCACTAGCACCATCACTTGATGAACCGCCGTAAGCTTTTTGCCAAATTATGCTTCCATCATCCGGATTCAGCTTCAACACCCAGCAATCACCTTGACCTTTATAACCGGTAACATCGCCATCGTTCGAACCAGCACTTCCCGCAACGATATAAGTACCGTCGCTGCCTTCAATAATTGAACTAGCTTGATCAGCGTAACTTCCACCATAATTCTTTTGCCAGATAATACTGCCATCTGCGGGACTCAATTTCATTACCCAATAATCATAACTGCCTTTATTGCCAGAGATATCTCCAATTGTTGAGTTTGAATATCCAGCCACAATATAGCTACCATCTTTACTCTCGATAATTGAGTTTGCACCATCAGCAGTATCGCCACCAAAAGTTTTTTGCCATATAGTGCTTCCGTCGTAAGGATTTAATTTTAATATATTATAGTCCGAACTAAGTAAATTGCCATGAGTTAAATATGTTTCGCCTGCTATAACATAACTGCCATCTTTTGTTTCAATTATGGAATGAGGAATATCTGCCATTGTTTTACCAAATATTTGTTGCCAGATAATATTCCCATTCTCGGAGTTTTGTTTTACTATCCACATTCGGTTGTAATCATTATTTCCGATAACATCGCCATCTTCAGATGAAGTACACCCCGCAACAACATAATCGCCATCACTACTTTCCATTATAGTTGTGCCTTGTTCATCTTTACTTCCTCCCAACGTTTTCTGCCATTCAATTTTTGGAGTCGGATTGGTTGCATCATAATTATCTAAACCTTCGACCTGACTTACCTTTATTAGGCATTGATTACTAAGCGGTCGTGGTATTTTATTCCATGTGTATTGCAAAGAATTTGCTTTGCTTGCAATATTCGTCCACGTTTTAGCACTGTCAATACTATAATCTATTCGAACAGAATCGCTTGGCGATATTCCTTCCCAAGTGATTAAAGTATCGCTACCTACTGTATATGCTTCATTACCGTTGGGTTGCGTAATTTTTAATGTTTGTACTGTCGGCTTTTTACGTTTCCATCCGGCACTTGCCCAGTATTTTTGCTCACAAATATCATTTTGTATCGCTAATTCCGAAAAGACATTACTACTATCTGAAGCTAAATAACGAATAGTAAGGTTCGTAGTTTGGTTAGCATTCAAAGAAAAATTCTTCGGATTAATATCAAAAGCTGGGTTAGTAGTAGTAATATTTGCGATATTAAAATTTGAATTTTTAGCGGTTACTTGTACTTGCTGAGTTACTATTTCGCCAATTTTAGGATTTTTAAATCGAATAGTCGGCGGATTAAATTC
>CAZIIZ010000123.1:0-7198 GCA_964539225.1 uncultured Hyphomicrobiales bacterium
GAATGAAAGGGTTTTACTTTAGAATGAAAGAGTTTTGTTTCTGAATGAAGGAGTTTTACTTCAGAATGAAAGGGTTTTACTTCAGAATGAAAGAGTTTTGCTTTAGAATGAAGGAGTTTTACTTCAGAATGAAAGAGTTTTGCTTTAGAATGAATGGGTTTTATTATAGAATGTAAGGATTATATTTCATAATTAATTCAATATTATACTGAATGCAAATAGCATTAAGTACAATATTAATAATACGTTTAGGAATTAACATAATCTTAACTATAATTCGTTCAACGCAAATATTATTTGCTATAATCTGATTTATACTGCATTCAACGAACATCAGAATGAGCCATCTATCGCCCGTGCTGCATTCCGCTCAGAACATATTACTTTAATTCATACGCACTTTATACGAAATTAACATTCAAATCGTAAATTTGTATTCGGTTGTTGATGCAAATTTATCTAAAGTTGACACAATTCAAATTTAGATATATCAAGTGTGTTGCGTATTGAGCGAATCGACAATCGAGCTACATTTATTTTGACTCCGGCTACTTTCCTGCGAAATTAATATGTAATATTTTATTAATATATTGATTGACTAATATGAAATTCTTCAGAAAAACATTATATACAAAGATGCTTTTTTTAGCAATGGTACTCGAAAGCATCCTCGGCTTCATTGTAATTTTATTCTTTTATATCATCGGCGTACTTAATTCAAAGGATGAATTGCGAGTAATCGACAATTTATTTCAAGAAGCAACGAAGTACAGATTCGAATTCTCGAAAAGCAGAGAAATCGACAAAATCGACGAGTTCAAGAAGAAAATAACACTGATAGAATTACAGATAAATACGGCAAAAGACAAACAATCGCTTGCAGAAATCTCGCAAATCAAAGATCTTTACTTTCAGGAATTTCAAGAATACGTGCAAAAAACGAAAATTCGCGGCTTGGACGAAACGCAAGGAATTGAGGGAGAGTTCCGCAACAGAGTCCACAGCATTGAAAAGGTAATCGAGAAACAAAATTCCCCACAACTGATGGTATATTTGCTGCAAGCCAGACGCAGCGAAAAAGATTTTATCATGCGACGCTCGGATAAATATATAAAGAAGGTCGAAGCAGCAATAGGTTCCCTTAATTCTGAAGTTCGTTCCTCGAATCTCGGAGCAGAACAAAAGCAAGAAATCATACAATTGTCGAATAATTATTTAGCAAGCTTCAAACAGATTACGACAATCTTCAAGGAACTTTCAGCTATCGAAAACGATTTAGAACAGTCAGAAACAAAGATTAAAATATTCAGCGAAACTTTAGTAAAAGAGCAATCGGAATTAGCAGATTTAATGCAACATATTGTTTGGGTAATCATCGGATCAGCAGTTTTCGCCGGATTTATCGTATCCTTGCGAATTGCAAAGCGGATTTCGCGACCAATTAAAGAATTAAATGCGATAGCAACAGAATTATCAACCGGAAATTATGATTTAGACGTTAGTATTTACGGCGACGACGAAATCGGCAATTTAGCCGAAACGTTCAGAATAATGCTTGCAAATATGCAGCAATCGCACAACATTATTACCAAACAAAAAGACGA
The DNA here is from genome assembly GCA_964539225.1 of uncultured Hyphomicrobiales bacterium. Classification (GTDB taxonomy): domain Bacteria; phylum Bacteroidota; class Ignavibacteria; order Kapaibacteriales; family UBA2268; genus CALLXS01. The sequence goes on from CAZIIZ010000123.1 coordinate 1,605, forward strand.
GTTGCGAGCTTCAAATTTGGAATTAGAGGCACGAGTCGATGAAAGAACTGCTCAATTGGAGGAAGCCTTGATTGGAGTTCGCATCGAAATGGAACAAAAGGAAGAGCTATCCCAAGAGTTGATAATTGCACAAGAGAATTTAGCCGTTGCTTTCCAGAGAGAAAAAGAGCTTAACGACATGAAAACGCAATTTGTTTCGATGGTGTCGCACGAATATCGCTCTCCGCTCACTGTAATTTTATCTTCGACTTATATTTTGGAGAAATGCTTCCAAGATAATAACAAGGAATTCTTTGATAAGCAATTGTATAGAGTACAAGAATCAGTTAAAACTATGACCAATTTGTTGGAAGACGTATTAATATTGGGCAAATCCGACACCGGACGCTTAGAAACTCGTAAAACGGATGTTGATTTAGTCGATTTCATCAGAAAAATAGTTGACAATGCTAAGTACGTAAATAATAATAAACATAAATTAAATTTCCAGACTGTGCATAAATCACTTGTGATTAATTCTGATCCGATTTTGATTAATCACTTCACGAATAATTTAATTTATAACGCATCAAAATATTCTGACGAAGGCACCGACATCGATATTAAATTAGAAGAGCATATAGACAAAATCAGCATATTTGTTACGGATAAAGGCAAAGGAATCGACGAACAAGAATTAGATACACTTTTCGAACCATTTGTTCGCGGCAAAGACAGCGAAAATATTGGTGGCACAGGATTGGGACTTACCATAGCAAAAAGAATGATAGAAACCCTTAATGGTAGTATTAAAGTATTTACCAAACTTGGATTCGGAACTACCTTCCAAGTCGTATTGCCTAAAGTATAGATATTGAATTTAGAATATTTTTTATTATTTAGTATCTGAATACTATTCATTTTTTTAGATAAAATTTGCATTAATAAAAAAAAAATTGTAATTTTACCGGAAGTAAAAATTAGCTTCCAGTAAAGGCAATTTATATGATTAAAGTAATAACTTTCGATTTTTGGAATACTATTTTCGACTCATCCAATGGACGAGAGCGAAATGATGTTCGTAGAAAATCTATAATTGAAGCCATTGCAAAAATTGATAACAAATTAGAATTTGATATTGATGGTTTACTTCAAAGTGCCTGGGAATACTTCAATCATAATTGGATAAATGAGAATAAAACCCCAGGTTCATTAGAAATGGTTAAGTTCTTTTGGAACAAGCTCAATCTTAACGCAGATGATTCGACTATACTCCATATAGCAAATGTATTTGAAGAATGTGTCCTTTATTATCCGCCCTGCTTGATTGAGGGAGTTCGTACCGCTATTGAAGAATTAAGTAAAGATTACAAATTAGCAATTATTTCTGATACCGGTTTTTCGCCTGGTCGAATATTAAAGAGTTTACTAAATACCGAGTCGATTCTTCATTATTTTTCTGCGTTTAGTTTCTCAGACGAGACGAATACGTCTAAGCCTAATCCTACTGCTTTCGAAACAGTTTTATCTCAGTTTGCTTGCCAGCCACAACTTGCGTTGCACATTGGCGATATAGAGCGGACAGACATTGTCGGAGCGAAATTGCTCGGAATGAAAGCCATTCGATTTACCGGAGACGAAGCTAGTAAAATATACAACGTTTCATACGTCGATACACAAGCAGACTTTTGCTCAAATAATTGGGGCGAAATAACTAAATGGATTAGGAATAATGCGTGATTTATCAAGACATATTGTAACGATAATTGTACTGGTTTATTCGGTATTTTTTACCGCATGCGATGTGTTTCCTACTCGAACTCCTGAAGATCCATTATCGGGCAATTCCGGATATATTCCTCCAAGTACTTCGTCGATTGTATTAGATAATTTAATTCGTGCTGTGAATACCGCCGAATACAATGATTATTCCAAATGCTTTTCCGCTATTAATAATGGACAAAGCAAAGAATTTGAATTCATCGCATCCGGATCTGCTGCGAGCATGTATCCGGGTTTATTTAAGAATTGGGATGCCAATACTGAAATTAGAAATATAAAATCAATTATCGCTTCGCTCAGTTCTGAATCGAAGCCGGTGCTAACATTTAAAAACACAAAATATGATAATTTATCAGGCGATTCAGTAAATATTTCAGCTGAATACTCGCTTTCTTTGGAATTAAATAATGGAATAAATCAACAGCATTATTATGGTTCAATTTATTTAGACCTATATAGAGAAAAAAGTGGGCTTTGGTATATCAGTAGGTGGATTGATTTAGATCCGAAGTCCGACACAATAAGCAATACTTGGAGTTTACTAAAAGCAAAATTTGCCAATTAGAATCAAAGGTTACAATATAATATGATAAAAGTATTAGTTATAGAAGATGAATTAGCGATATTAGAAAATATCTCTGACTATTTAGAAATGAACGATTATCAAGTGTTCAGGGCTATGAATGGACGCGACGGATTAGATTTAGCCCAAACGGCTAATCCGGATATAATTATTTCAGACATAATGATGCCCGAAATGACCGGTATTGATTTGTTAAAAGCATTAAGATTGAATCCGATTACTGCCGATATTCCTTTCATTTTTTTGACAGCGAAGTCCGAAGAGAACGATTTAAGAAATGGAATGAATCTCGGTGCCGATGATTATCTGAAAAAACCATTTCGGAATTCCGATTTAATTAATTCAATTCAAACCCGTCTCCGCAAGTCCCAAATTATTAAAGATAAAAGCGATAAACGATTAGAAGAAATAAGATATTCTCTGACTGTATCTCTACCCCACGAATTATATACTCCATTAAATGGAATCATGGGATACTCTCAATTATTGAAAAATGATATTGATTCATATAGTAAAGAAGATTTGAATGACATATTGGATCATTTATACACTTCTGCTCAAAGATTAAATAAAATAATTTCAAATTATGTATATTATTTATCTTTGTTAGAACTCATTAATAGCGGGATCAAATTAGAAGGCGAATTCTCAATTAATGCGGCGGAAATTATTTCAGAACATTCTAACGTAGCAGCTCGATAATACTTTAAATCAAATAATTTAGTTATGCACTTACAGGCTGAGGCTTTGAAAATTTCTGGAACTCATCTGTTCAAATTAGTTTATGAATTAGTGGATAACGCATGCAGATTCTCATTCGAAAATACGCCTATTACTATCAAAGGATTTATCAAAAACAATATGTATTATCTATCAGTTCATAATTTCGGAATCGGAATGACTCAAGAAGAAATTAAGAACATTGGTGCGTATATCCAATTTAATCGTGAGAAATTCGAGCAACAAGGATTAGGTTTGGGTTTGGCTGTATGTATGAAAATATGTACTATCTACAACCTTGAAATAAATTTTCTCAGTACGCCTGATGATTACTTCGAAGTGGTTGTAGGCTTCCCTATTTACGAACTTGGTTAATAATACTAATCGATTACTAAGCGTTCGTTGATATGTTCGGCAATAAATTTACCGTAGTAAATTGTTTATACTATGGCAGTGGTTTATAATATTTATATGAAATAACGAGAAATAATGAATATACCAACTTTTACAGATATTGCGATAGCTCATGAGCGAATTGCGAAATATATACACAAGACACCGGTATTAACCAGTAGTTCTATAAATGAAATTACAGGTTGTGAAATTTACTTTAAATGTGAAAATTTCCAGAAAGTCGGGGCATTCAAATTTCGCGGAGCATGCAATGCTGTGTTCTCAATGAGTGCTAATGCTGCTATAAATGGCGTAGGTACTCATTCGTCGGGTAATCACGCCCAAGCACTTGCATTAGCTGCTAAAATGCGAGGAATCCCTGCTTATATCGTTATGCCGGACAATTCCCCCAAAGTAAAAATTGATGCTGTCCGAGGATATGGCGGCATAATTACATTTTGCACTCCGACTTTAGCCGACAGAGAAAATACGATGCAAAAAATCCAAGCTCAGACGAATTGCAATTTCGTCCATCCTTATACGAATCCATTAGTGATTGCTGGTCAGGGAACGGCTGCTAAAGAATTAATTGAAGAAACTCCCGAACTTGACTACATAATTGCACCAGTCGGTGGCGGCGGATTGCTGGCAGGCACTTTATTAGCTACCAACACGGCATCGCCTCGCACTAAAGTAATAGCCGCAGAACCCGAAGGAGCAAATGATGCTCTACAGTCTTGGTATTCCGGTACGATTATTCCATCGGTTAATCCGAATACCATTGGCGACGGCTTGCTTACATCCTTAGGAGAAATTAATTTCGAGATTATTCGGAAATATCTGTTCAATATTTTCACGGCTAATGACAAACAAGCGATACAATCTTTAAAGCTTATTTGGGAAAGAATGAAAATACTGATTGAGCCATCCTCTGCATTTCCTCTTGCTATTGTGATAGCTAATAAGCAACTTTTTGAAGGCATGAAAATTGGGATAATTCTATCAGGAGGCAATGTTGATATTAAAGCGATTGCAAATCTACTTTAGTTGTTAATAGCACGAATATAGTTAGTTTAATAGAGGAAATTTAATTATTACTTCTGTGTATCCGTTTGAGCTATCAATGGTCAATTCATTATTATACAATGCGTTTATCATCTTTACAATCGCCAGACCTAAGCCTATTCCCTGCTGCTCTATGTATTTCCTATTGAATTGCATAAATCCTCCAATATTTTGAATCTGATCTTTAGTAAATTCGACACCAGTATTACTAATACTCAATATATATTGCTCGGCTTCAATTCTAGTTTTTATTTCAATACTTGCTTGATCCATCGAAAATTTATATGCATTATCCACTAACTCCTCAATTACCTTCTCAAAATGAGAATTGAGCATATTGACTCCGCCCGGCTCTATATTGGATACAATTTTAGGGATATTAGGGTACGATTTTGCAATGTCATCAATAGTCTTTTGCAAAGTTTGATGTACATACTTAGCTTTCAAGTACTCATAGTCTGATTCCGGAAACTTGAAATCGATTAATGATGTATAAAAGATATAGTTTTCAAAAAGTCTATGCAATCTCTTTCCGGCAGTATTAATTGCTTTAGCGATATTTTTAATATCATCTTCGTCTAAGTCACTATAATTTTTGTCAATAATATCGGAATAAGCAAGAATAACACTCAAAGGAGTTTTTAACTCGTGCGGGAGTGTAGAAGCGATATTCTTCCTAAGCTCGTCCATTTGCAAATTGTACGAGTCCTTAATTACTTGATGTTTGTCTAATCTAGCCTTGACTGCATTCAATATCTCTTCGTCGGAATAAGGCTTAGAAACAAAATCATCAGCTCCCAAGTCCATACCTTGACGAATATCAGCCTTTTCTGATCGAGCAGTCAGGAAAACAAATGGTACTGTTTTGGTTGAATTATTAGCTCTGATGGCTTGTAGTACTTCGAAGCCATCCATTTCCGGCATATTAATATCGCATATTATCAGATCTGGCTGCTCGGCAAATGCAGCAATTACTCCTGATTGTCCATCATTAGCACTATGAACTTCATAATTTTCTAAAGTAAGAAAGAAAACTAAATTTTCTAATAATTCTATTTCGTCTTCAATTACT
>CAZIIZ010000124.1:0-7162 GCA_964539225.1 uncultured Hyphomicrobiales bacterium
TGCTGAATTAAATATTTTCTCGTTTATTAAATTTGTGAATCATTGCACGAAAACTTTATTGGCTACCGAAGATATTAAATTTTTATCCGAAGCATATAGCCTGACAATCTTTGAAGAAGCTATCAAACAATGCGAACTAAAATATTTCTCGAATCAGGATATGAGTTCCACCCTATTGAAAAGACTTTTCTCAATTGTTACCGGACTACGAGAGGACGGAATTAGTGCCGATACGATTCAGAAAGATATCATTTCAATTTCTTCAGCATCGCCCGAAGATGAATTACGGCAAGAATCAGACTTGGTCAAAATGGGCGATATGCAGACCATAATATCAGCCTACGAAACTGCTCTCGGCGATAAATATTTAGACGCATCCGGCACATTAATTAGGCTAAATAAAGAACTATTTGCTGAGAATTCGCAATTCAATGTCAATTCTATTTTCCCGAATTCCGAAGCTATATTATTTAATGATTTCACGGACTTCAAGCAGCCCGAAGCGGAGTTATTAAATAAGTTCGCCGAATCAAATTATTCCGTTGCGATTCACGTTGATTTTTCATCTAACGAAGGTCCTCTACTCGGCGGATATGAGACTACAATAATCAATCTACATAAGCAAGGCTATCAAATTGAAAGTATCAATGGAATTACTGAGGCATCAGATTCTCCTGCTAATTTCCTAAGAAAAAATCTATTCAAGCATCGTGGATTTAAAGATAAAACCGATAAATTCAATAATATTATTCGTATCGTTAGCGTAAAAAGCAGAATCGAAGAAGTAAAATTTATCGGCAGATTAATCAAGGAATTGTCTATCAATCAGAATATTCCACTACACGAAATTTGTATTAGCTCTCGCCAGCCCGAAAATTATGCCGACTTATTCCGAGAGATATTCTATCAATACAATATTCCGTCCAACGTAACGAACAGAATTCCGCTCAATAATTCTCCGCTCATTGTTTCAATTTTTGCATTTTTCGACATAGTATTGAAAAACTATCGCAAAAATGACATAGCTCGTGCTTTCGGTTCGGATTACATAAACGGAGCGTTATTCAAGCAAGCTCAATTAGAAAATATTGATAATGCCGACCCACTATTGAGAGCTGAAACCTTAGCAAGCAATGCCTTGATTAAGCACTTTAATATTGATATTCAGAATTTGATTTATGTAGCGAATAAGTTAAGAATATCCGGCGGCAACAACAATGGCGGAATTAAGCAATGGGAATTTTCATTCAAAAACAGCATTGAGAATTTCAAAAAGCGAATTGAAACATTTAATGCAGAAATTGAGAATGGCAATGAGGACATCGGTGCAGAACTGTCATCTGCAAATAAAGATTTAGAACGAATCGAAAAAGCTAAATACGACTTCGACATAATCAAAACTTTAATCAATTTTCCGAAGAAGCTATCAGCCGAACAATTTTCCAAGCTCATTAAAAAAGACATACTTCAGAAATTTAAAGTTTATGATGCGATAATTTCTAAATACGATACTATATCAGTAAATTTCAAGAATCAGTCCGAAACAGAAAATTTAATGATATTCGAGAATATTGAAAAAGAATCTCGTGCCTTCTATGCCTTCCTGCAAGTATTAGACGAATTCGTTTATATACAAAAGGACAGATACGGCGATCAAATTTTTTTTCTAAGCGAATTAGTTAAGAACTTCAAAACAGCCATCGACGTCAAGAAATATCAAATTAAAGAGAAATTAAATTATGGCGTTACGGTTACTTCGGTCGAGCAAACTCGCGGTATTCCCTATCGTGTTAATATTTTATGCGGAATGCTCGACAATGAATTTCCACTTCGCTATCGTCCGGAAGTATTCCTCGGCAAAGAAGTGCCAGACACAGAAACTCGCCACTATATCAACGAGAAATTGCAATTCTATCAATTCCTTTCCAACAATCCTGCGGCATTAGAAAGCGGAGAGAAACAAATTTTCTTGACTTATCCGGAATTTGAAGAAAAGAATAAATTAGTGCAGTCGCCATTTATCGACTATTTACTTAATATTACAACACTCAAAGATACCGGAAAACATTTTCGAATTGATGCGAAATCGCAAGACTATGGCTATGAATTAATCAATAAAATTACCAATGTGTCGGCTTCGAATATTGAAATAACTGATAAATTGGAATTACATTCAGAGATAATTGATTCGCCGGAAATGCAAAATTTTAAAGATTCTATATCCGAAAGTAGCGGATTAAATCATTATTTCATTTACTTGAATACTGATTACAATCCAGAAACAGCCGAAGGAATTAATATCAATATTATTCCGCAGGACAAAGCAGACAATTTGTCCAAATTGATGAACAAAGTTTATTCCGTAACAGAATTCGACGGATATGCTGCTTGCTCAGTAAAATATCTATACGAAAGAATTCTGAAATTAAAAATTGACGAAGAATTAGATTTATCGCTTTCGCCTTTGGAATTAGGTAATTTAATCCACAGAATTTTATATTTATTCTATAAAGAGCAAAGAACAATTCAGTACAATGCTTTTAGCATACTATTGAAATCGAATAGCTCGGATACGATTCATTCGCAAGATAAAGATATATTTTTAGTTAAATTAAGCATTGACAAACGAGATTCATATTTAGAGTCCTTAAAAGCAATAGCTCTACACGAAACAAATCAAATCAAATACGACCATCCATTATTTAAAATGGATTTCGAATCTATCATGGGCGACGGCAAACGCAAAGGGCTTCTCGAATACTGGCTCGATGAGGAATTAGCTAAATATTCAGATGGCAAATGGAGCTTCGACCCGGCTCTGTTTGAAATTGAATTCGGCGAAAAGCAAAAAGACAATTACCGCAAATATATAAAGTTTGAAAACGGCTTGAAAGTTAGCGGCAAAATTGATAGAATAGAATTCTTCCGCTCTTTCAATAATAATATTCAATTTATGATAGCCGACTATAAAAGCAATGCGAAAAAGCAAGCTACTAATAAGGAAATTCAGAATTTCGAGAAATTCCAAATCCCGATTTACTTAAAGGCTGCTAAAAATTATTTAGAAACTAATTTCGAAATCCCTGAGAGTACGTCCATTTCTCCAGCCGGAGGAGTGTATTATTCGTACAAAAACGGAAGAACTCGCTCGGATATAAAATCGAGATACTCGAGTTTAGTGCTTATCCCAGAAGATAACGATTTACAGACAAGGTATAATGGCGTTTCCAACATCAATGGATTCTTGGACGAAGCAAGCGACAAAGCCTACGAAATCACTCAAGATATTTCCAATGGCATTTTTGCTTTGCCTGAGAATGATAAGCATTGTAGATTCTGCAAATTTGAGACAATCTGCAGAATCAAAGACTATAAACCTCAAGTACCATCGACTACGGATGATTTTGAGAGTACAGAAGAATAAATTCTACCATCTCGGCATTTTTAGCTTTAATACTTTGTAGCGAGTGCATAAAGCCAAAAGTAGAATGATTATTCCTGCTATTACAGCGAAGCCATAAATCTCTTTTATGGTTACTAGCATCGCTTGGCGTTGCAGTTCAGCCATAATATTGTCGAACTGTATCGTTGGCAGAAACGAATTTTGCATATCAATTTCCGAACCTAGCGACATCATATTGCCCTTCATAAATACGGAGTAAGCACGTCCTAAAATAGCAGTTCCCAATGGACCTCCGAAGCCAGTACTGATAAATCCGAATATTGATAATGCCTGAAATAGCATCATAAAGTGAATAGTACGAGCAGCATAAAGAGTAGTTGTAATTGTCAATATCACTTGAGCAGCCCCACGCAAAAACAAAGGCACATAGAGTTTCTCGATATTAGTTTCAGGCGAGATAAGGAAATAGAACATCACTAAATTCGCAAGAATTAATGCGAATCCTGTGAATATCATCCGCTTATAGCTCCATTCTAATTTCACTAATACATAATATGAAAATAATGCACCGCAAGCTATTCCGCCAAATACCGCCCAATTCAGATCTAATGTTGTTAAGAAATCATAATGCAGGATTGATCCGGTGTAAGCATTTTGCAATACATTCGGAGTGGCAAGCAATATACTTGATGCTAAATTTATGCCTAATATTGTTAATACGTGTCGTTGTTTTATTACATGCAAGCCTATGTAAGGATGCTTCAATCTTCTTGCTCGCCATAAATTAATACCCAAAGCAAGGATAGCAAATCCAATAGCAAGATTAATATGCTCAGAATATAGCCAGTCGTGGTGTTCACCGTATTCTAATGCGTATATAGTTAGCATTAAGAATATTGCCCATAAAATTCCGCCCAACCAATCTATATCGTTTAATGGCTGCTTGGGAGCAATACGGAAATGGCGAAATATACTAAAATCAATAATTAAAACTAACATTAACAGACAGATGGCGAGTAGGTGCATATATTCCCAACGGTAAAAGTAAGCTACATATCCCGAAGTTAATCCCGATAATTGGATACAACCCAATACTAAGGTAAATACTACCGGGAAAAATTTAGCGAAATCGCGAGTAGGAGTAATCTTTAGTTGAATGGTGGACATACATTCAAAGAACCCCCACATTTTCAATCCTCCAGCGATAAAACTAACTAAAAGTAGAATCGGCATTGAGCCTGTACTCATCGTAATCAAGTTGCAGACAATTAATCCCGAAGCTACAATTTGGTATATACGTTTGTTGGTGAATCTGAACTTCAATCTGAATAGTAGTGGAAATACTAAAGTCATTCCAACCATTGAAGCATATCCGACCAATAACACATCTTCGTGCAGTAGCACAAGCGAACCAACCATCTGCTCTGTTAATGCTAAGTAAATTCCGCCGGACAATTGAAAGATTATCCCGAACAGAATATAAACGCAAAATTTTGCTTTCTCCGGAAGATAATCTTTAATTGATTTTAAGAAATATGGTTCATTATCAGCAGCGTGCATAAGTCTAATACCTCACTTTGCATTCCACGTTCATCCCGGAGCGTAGGCGTTTCATGTATGAAGCAGAATTATTATCAGAAAAGATAATTTTAATTGGGATTAATTGCTCCACTTTTACAAAATTTCCGGCAGCATTATCCTGAGGCACAAGAGAATATTGAGCTCCGGTAGCATTAGAAATCGCAGCCACTTTCCCTTTGATTATTACATTCGGAAGTGCATCAGCTTTGATTTCTACTTCCATACCTTCGCTTATGTGAGCAGTCTGAGTTTCTTTGAAATTAGCCAGAATCCATTTTTCTTCGCTGTCCACAATAGATAGAAGCGATTGCCCCGGTTGGATTAATTGACCTTCTTGAATTGCTTTCCGACCAATTACTCCGTCGCATGGAGCAGTTATTACGGTATAAGATAAATTCAAGCGAGCTAATTCCATCGCTGCCTTGGCTACGGCTATGCCTGATTCTTGTTGGCTTAGGCGTTTGGTTTGTTCGGTTTTTACGAGTGATGTTGATGCTTTTTGTCTGACTACCATATCGTACTTTGATTTCATTGCATCGTAGGCTGTTTTCATGGCATCATATTGCTGTTTGGTAACGGCATTTTTCTCTAACAGCTTTTTATAGCGTTCATAATCAATCTTGGAATTTTCGAGTAAAACTCGGATTTCTTCAATTCCGGCATCCGATACCGATAGATTATTTTGAGTAGTAGAAATGGTGGTACCCATTGCTGATTTCCCGGTTAAGGCATTTTGATAATCAGCCTCGGCTTGAGCAAGTCTCAATTTGAACTCAGCGTCCTCGATAATTACAAGTGTGTCGCCCTTATGTACTGTCTGATACTCAGTAAAATTCAACTTTTTGATGAATCCTTGCACTCTACAGTTTACAGGAACAAGGTGCTGGCGGATTTGTGCATTGTCGGTAAATTCTACATTCCCAAAATGAATGAACTGAGAAGCTACCCAAGCCAAACCCACTAATATAATTGCGATGATAACGCTTTCGGTGATTATTTTTTTTATTTTCTGTTGCATACTAATAATTCCTTTATAAAGTTCCTGAAATATGTTTCAATTTGAAATAATTAAAAATGATATTTATTTTGGCATTCTCGACCTGTAATTCAGCATTTAATTTTGTATTGCTGGCATCGAGCATTTCGGTGACTAAAACTAAATTGTTCAAATAGCGTTCATTGATTACGTCGTAATTCTCGTTTGCTAACTGCAAACTTTTTTCAAATGTAGTTAATTTGTCAAAAGATTCTCGATATTTGATAAATGTATTTTGAATCGCTAATTTCGATTCTTCTTCGATTACGCTTTTGGCATCAATAATTGCATCTTTTTGTACTTTTGCCATATCGACGGCTCGCTCTGTGGTAAACAGTGAGGACAGATTATATTTCAATCCTACACCAACGTACCAATAATTCAAATTTTTATCTATAGTTGGCACTTCTATTGTAATTGGTCCATCAAACCTATTAGCAGCTACCAATGCTATTGATGGGAAGTAATCGGCTTTGGCTATATTGATATTTTTGTCGGCGATTTCTAAATTTACTAATGATGCTCTTAATTCAGGCAAATTCTCTTCAGCTGTCTTGATTAAGTCAGATTGAGATTGATTATTAATATTCAATGTTAAGATAGTCGAATCCGGCTGGATAATCGTAGTTTCTGGCAAGCCTAAAGTAGTTACTAATTGATTGTTTAGAATCTTGCAAGTATTGTCTATCTCGATCAAAGCTAATTTAATATTCTCTAACATTAATTCATAACGAGTAATATCATTGCTTAACGCCATACCTTCTTCTTGTTTAGCCTTTATTTGGTTAATCAATAGAGTAGTAGTTTCGATATTTTTTACATACACTTTTCGCTGATTCAATAATTTGTACAAATCCAGATAGCAACCGGTTAAAAGAAATCGGATGTCTGTCTCGTTTCGTTCATAATTAATCCGGGCGATTTTCTCTTGAAGTTCAGCTTTCTCGATATTATTATCAATAGCTCCTCCGGCGAAGATTACTTGAGTGGCTTCTAATGCGAAATTGTTTCCGAAATGCGGCATTGCAGCGGTAAATGAATTTGAATAATCTCGGTCTGTTAGCACAGCATTTCCGAGATATGATGCTGAAAGAGTTACTCCAATCGAGGGCAGTCGAGAATTTTTAACAAGTTCGGTAGCC
>CAZIIZ010000125.1:0-7139 GCA_964539225.1 uncultured Hyphomicrobiales bacterium
CTGCTGTTTTGCAAATTGATGAGAACACTTCTATCAAACGTAAAATTACATTTTTCAATGGGAAATATCACGTTGATGCAGAAATTACTATGCAGAATATGGATAAATTCTTACGTCTGAAAAATTATAGTTTAGATTGGAAGAATGGTTTAGCATATCAAGAAGCAAGCTCAGTAACCGAGAGCGGTGATGCTGAGGCTATGATCGTTAGCAATGGCGAGTTAAATGAGCTAAATGCGAAAAGCAACGACGTTGAGCCGATTACTTCTATGGGAGTAGTGGATTTCGCTGCGATTAAAACTAAATATTTTACAGCTGCAAATATCCCTCAACCTTTCCGTGCTACAAATTACTCAGTAAAAGCTTCCGGCAAAAATTTCATGGTCGAGAATAAAGGATCTGTCGAGAGATATGACTTAAACTTTAAAGTGCCTTACGACGGCGGAGTGCAAACAGATAAATTCAGAGTATTTATTGGTCCATTGGACTACAAAGTATGCGAAGAATATGGGCTTCAATCCTTAGTAAATTTCGGCTGGAGATGGATAATTCGACCTATTGGCGAATATTTTATGATGCCATTCTTTAATTTGATATATAGTTTAATCGGTAATTATGGTATTTCAATTTTATTATTCTCTGTAGTTATGAAATTATTGCTCTATCCGCTTTCGATTAAGCAAATGCAATCAGTTCATAAGATGAAGTTGATTAATCCTGTGATGACTAAATTGCGTGAAAAATATAAAGACGATCAAAAAGGTCTTCAACAAGAGACTATGAAAGTATATGGAGAATATGGAGTGAATCCAGCCGGCGGATGTCTGCCTATGCTACTTCAGATGCCGATTCTATATGCACTTTGGGCAGTAATGAGTAATTATATTAACCTTCGTCAAGCTAATTTCGGATTATGGATTACGGATTTATCGTTGCCAGACGTAATTGTTAAATTCCCGACTTCATTTATGGGTATTTCTCATCTATCCGGCTTGGCTTTGTTGATGGGTATTACTATGTTTATCCAACAAAAGATGACCGTAACCGATCCTAAGCAAAAAGCTATGGTTTATATGATGCCGATTATGTTTACTTTGATGTTTGCTAATTTCCCTGCTGGGTTGAACTTGTATTATTTCGTGTTTAACTTGCTTGGTATTCTTCAGCAAATATATATTGAGAAGTACTCTAAATCTAAACTAACTTTAGACGACTTGCGTAAAGCTCCGAAAAAAGAAGGTTGGATGCAGAAGAAAATGCGTGAAGCTCAGGAAGTAGCTGTGTCTCAGGGTAAAATACCTCCGGGATCTACTTTGAAAGATTTGAGAAATCAGCAAAAGAATAATAAGCAAAATCCTAATAATCAACGCAAGAAAAGATAAGTTTGTTGGTTTATATTATATATTACAGGGCAGTTATAACGGTAAATATTCCGAAATAACTGCCCTGTTTCTTTTTTATTAAATATGTTTGTAGTTATAAAAATTATAAGTAATTTTGTAGCGAAATATATAACACATTACTTATAGGGAAAACTATATGAAGCTTAAATATACTGTTTTTGCTTTACTATCTGGTATGATTATCAATTCTTGTATTGATATTAAGGATGACTATACTGCCCCGAATTGGGATACAGAGCTAAATATCCCATTGACAAATCGGTTTTATTCCATCAATGAGTTGACAGACAACAGCAAATATGTCAGCATTGATTCTGCAAGTGGCAACAATTTACTAATACTTCGCACGGACACCTTACAAGAACGCTACGGATTAGAAAAATTTACAGATAACAGACTAAATATCAATATCAACAATGTCGAATTACCTTTAGAGGCTGCTAATATTAATTATCCTGTTCTATATCCGGACAATGTAGAAGTAGATTCTGCTGAATTCCACCGCGGAACTTTAAATTTCAATATAAGAAACTTAAGTAATTCAGCGGTAAATGGCGTGTTCAAATTTCCAAATTATTTAAAGAATGGCGAAGTCGTATCTATACCGGTTTCAATAGCTGCAATGTCTAGCTTTTCTAAGACCTTGAGTTTAGAAGGCGTAAAATATACATCTTCAGCTTTTACGGATAAAACCAAGTTTATGATAGTATATTCCGGCAATGTCGTGTCCGGCGGCAAGGTTAATTTCGACTTTAACATCACTCAGACCAAATTCAATTATATCGCCGGAATGATTCCAAGCAGAGAATTAGACCCGATAAATGATACTATGAAGGTAGCAATAGATGATAAGGTTAGCGAATTTCGCAACAAATTGAAGCTATATAATTCGGAATTAGTTCTGCACGCTAATTATTTGTCGGATATTCCGAATCTATTCGATATGCAATTGAATAATGCAAGTTTGATTGGGAAAAATACAAACACTCCATCAATATATTTGAAGAAAAATAGCAGTTCAAACTTGGGAAGTTACTTGGTAGAGAATGGAAAATTTGCTACAAAATTCGACAATTCGAATTCAAATATTTCAGAATTCATTAGTTACTTGCCGGAAGAAATACAATTGAATTCAGAACTAGTAATGAATCCATTTAATAAGCGTGGAGCCGCTCGGATGACCGATTCATTCGACGTAAAAGCGGTGATAAACGCTTGGGGTTTGATTTCTGCCGACAACATTAAGTATTACGACACGCTCGAATTAAATATAGACAACGATGCTCGTTCGCGAATTAAGGACGGTCGCAAAGCAACTATCACTATAGAAACTGATAATGAAGTTCCTCTCGGTACAAAGCTGATTGCACATTTCTGCGATAAGAATTATGAAACATATTTCTCGAAAAATGCAGATGTTACCGCCGCCACTCCGAATGAAGGCGGATATAGTTTGACTTCGGCAAAGGATAAAATTGTAATAGAGCTGACAGAAAATGAAATATTCCAGCTCGGTAACTCATATTACATAATATTTGAGTTGCAATTGAGCAGTTATAATAGTGGAGCGGTTGCACTCCGAAGTACGGATAAGTTGAAAATTAAGGCATACATGTCAATTCAGTATAATATTGATTCGGAAGGGATACAATAATATGAAAACATATAATATACTTAGCATAAAGCCATGCAAAGTCTTCCGAATGTTATTAGCACTTGCGATTTGGGTATGTATCTCATCATTTTCTTCTGCACAAGTCGGATCGATGGGCAATACAATGCCGAATTTCGGTTTGAACGCTCGCAATTTGAATGCAGTTAATCCGGCACTTTTGTACTACGACAGCGTAGGAGTGTTTGTATCCTTGCCAACTTTCTCGGCAGCTGGAGCAAATAATAATATGTCTATAGATGATATAAATTATTACTTCGGAAATAAGGAATCTAAGTACTTAACTGAAAGTGATAAGCAAAAACTGCTGTCCACATTCGACAACGACGGCAGATACTATACGAAGATTAATGCCTCAGTTGCTAAATTGTTCTTGTCGTTCGGCAAAATCGGAACATTCGGTTTCGAGATGAATGACTACGTAAGCGGAAATTTGATATTGCCTAAGCAATTTATAGAATTAGCTCTCAATGGCAATGAATTGAACAGAAAATATACTTTCGACGACCTAAATGTTAAGTCGTGGTGGGTGCGGAATTATGCAGTTAATTATGCAAATCAAATATATAAACGAGATAATGAGTCAAATTCGAGCATCGAGGCATTGAATGTCGGAGCGAAATTCAAGTATATTCAAGGGTTCGCTTATGCAGGCACAGAATCAATAAAATCATCATTCTATACTAATCAAAACGATAACTCATTGAAGGGATCGTATAAAGCAATCGCCCGAACAGCTTTCTCAACTGATTTAGGCATTAAATATGATTTCGATTCTACATACATACCCGTTGAGAACTATAATCCATTTCCTGAAAGCGTTGGCTCAGGCTTTGGTATAGACTTGGGATTTAATTTGATTTTCAGGAATGGTATAAACTTCTCATTGGCATTGAATGATTTGGGCTCAATTACTTGGGATAAGCACGCAGCAGAGCATACAATGACCGGCGATTTTTTCGTGAACGATATATTTAATCAAGATCAATTAGATTCATTGATTGATATGAATCAAGACGATAGTAAATACATATCGGAATTCTCCACATCATTGCCTGCTAATTTGCAAGCCGGACTTTCATTGGATATAGCAAAATACATAAAGCCATTCGAGAAATGGATATTGTTCGCAAACTATTCACAAGGTTTGAACAGCTCGCCGGGAAATTCCGTGAAACCGATTGTAGAAGTGGGGAACTATGTTTACTTCGGTAATTGGATCCCGTCAGCTCTCGTAGCTTTGCGTTATGATGAAACAGAAAGTATTCGTTTGCCGGTAATGTTAAGCTATCCAATGGGAGTGTTCTCAATAGGATTTAATACATTGGATTTACTTTCGCTATTCAGTTCATCTACTAAGAAGCCACATTTTTCTGCGGGGCTAAACATGTCGCTTCAGTTTAAATAATGGTTTGATTGTAAAAGATACAAAATATAAGCTATATGGTAGAAGGAATCTATCATATAGCTTATATTGCATTTGATAAATAGTACTGTTGAAAATTCAGTAACCTGGTCGTTGTCATTCCTGCGGAACGAGTCTTCGAGTGGATGCAGGAATCTATAACTCATGTAATAGTAATTATTTACGGATTATACGATATTGATATATATTCCTAATTCTATTATTGAAATATTTTTAAATTGACTTTTACAACGGTCTTAAATAGTATTATTTCCTGTCCACAATAATTCACACAAATCAGTATATTAATCTAAAACTTACCATAATATTGTATTATTTAAAAATAAAACTTTATCGTTTAGAAAAAAATGTCGAATTTTGCAGTTTTGTAAATTGACGAAAGATAATAATAGAATTATGCTGACTATAAATAGTGTAACAATGCAATTCGGAGGTCGATATTTATTCGACAATGTTTCAGTATCCGTGGGTGATAGCGACAGAATCGGATTAATCGGTCGCAATGGAAATGGTAAATCGACATTATTAAAATTGATTATGGGATTAGAATCGCCGGAAACCGGAAAAATCTCAATGCCTAATGGATATAAAATTGGGTATTTGCCTCAGGAAATTAAAACTACTTCCACTAAAACGATTTTCGACGAAACTGAAAGTGCATTGGACGATTTGAAGCAATTGGAACAGGACATCGATAAATATTCTCATGAGTTAGAGACTCGTACTGACTATGAATCAGATGAATATATGAAAATTATCGAGAACCTGACCGAAGCAAGCGAAGTTTATCACGCTATGGGTGGGCAATCTATGGAAGCAGAAGTAGAGAAAGTGTTGATTGGATTAGGTTTCGATCGTACTGACTTTACTCGTGGGATGAATGAATTCAGTGGTGGTTGGCAGATGCGTGTAGAGCTTGCCAAAATCTTATTGAAGAATAACGACTGCATCCTGCTCGATGAGCCTACGAATCACCTTGATATTGAGTCAATTCGATGGTTGGAAATGTTTTTGAAAACGTACAACGGTGCTATCTTGGTAGTGTCGCATGATAAACGTTTCCTCGATAATATTACAAACAGAACATTGGAATTCTCGCTCGGTAAAATTTATGATTTGCCATATTCTTATTCTCGATTTATAGCAGAGCGTGCTGGACAAAAAGAATTGCAACAAGCAGCATTTAATAATCAGCAAAAGCAAATAGCTCAGCAGGAGCGTTTTATCGAACGATTCAAATCAAAAGCATCATTCGCTTCACGTGCTCAATCTAAAGTGAAACAGCTCGAGAAAATGGAGCTTGTAGAGGTAGAAGAAGAAGATACTTCAAGGATGAGAATATCTTTTACCGAGCCGCAGCGTTCGTCGAGAGTAATTTTCGAAGCTGAAAAGTTATGCAAAACTTATGACACAAAACTCGTGCTTAATAATATTGATTTTGCTTTGGAGCGTGGCGAGAAAGTATGCTTCGTCGGCAAAAATGGCGAAGGTAAATCCACTCTGTCTAAAATATTAGGCGGACTAATCGAACATACCGGAGGCGAATTGACTATCGGTACTAATTTGACCGTAGGATATTATGCCCAGCATCAAGCCGAAACTCTCGATCCAGATGCTACGGTGTTCGAAATAATTGATGCGGCGGCTACTGGAGAAATGCGTAAACGAGTTCGCTCATTGCTCGGAGCTTTCCTATTCAGCGGTTCGGCTATTGATAAAAAAGTTCGTGTGCTGTCCGGCGGCGAGAAATCACGCTTGAGCATCTGCCGATTACTGCTCCAACCGGTTAATGCTATGATACTCGATGAGCCTACGAATCACTTTGATATGGTGTCGAAAGAAGTATTGAAGAATGCTTTGATAGACTATAAAGGTGCTTTGATAATCGTATCGCATGATAGAGATTTCCTTCAGGGCTTAACCCACAAAACAGTTGAGTTCAAAAAAGGCAAAACAAAGGAATATCCGGGCGATATTAATGAATTCCTTGCCCAGCAGCAAATTGATTCTTTGGATTTGCTTGAAGCAGGGAAGAGAAAGTAAGAAAATAGTCTGAACCATTGATTCAGCTGATAAATGGATAAAGATGATTAAGAGAAGAGACTTTTTTTCTTAATCATCTTTATCCATTTATCAGTTTAATCAATGGTTCAGACAAAATAGTTTGAACCGCAGATTAATCTGATTATTCTGATAAAGATGGTTAAAAGAAGAATGTTACGGTAATTATACTTTCTTTCTTAATCATAGTAAATCCATTAATCAGCTAAATCAATGGTTCAGACAAAATAGTTTGAACCGCAGATTCATCTGATTATTCTGATAAAGATGATTAAGAGAAGAAAGTTACTTTTATTAATCTTGCGTTCTTAATCATAGTCAATCCATTAATCAGCTTAATCAATGGTTCAGACAAAATAGTTTGAACGGCAGATTCATCTGATTATTCTGATAAAGATGATTAAGAGAAGGAGGTTACGGTAATTATACTTTCTTTCTTAATCATAGTCAATCCATTAAACAGCTTAATCAATGGTTCAGACAAAATAGTTTGAACCGCAGATTCATCTGATTATTCTGATAAAGATGATTAAGAGAAGAAAGTTACTTTTATTAATCTTGCGTTCTTAATCATAGT
>CAZIIZ010000126.1:0-7139 GCA_964539225.1 uncultured Hyphomicrobiales bacterium
GCAGTTAATCGGATCGAATACAGTTTCTATTAGGATAATGTCCGCACCGCCGTCGCATAATCCACTTATTTGTTCGTAGTATATATCGACGAAGTCGTCGAAATGATACTTTCTATATGCAGGATTATCTGTATTTCTTGCAATTGCCGCAGATTGATTGCTTGGTCCAATTGATCCGGTGAAGAATCGTGGTTTATTATCCGTTGAAAATTCTAAGCATACTTCTTTAGCAATTTTGGCTGCATTATAATTTAACTGATAGACATAATTTTGAGTACCATAGTCAGCTTGCGAAAATTTATTTGAATTAAATGAACATGTTTCGATAATATCCGAACCAGCCGATAAATATTGTCGATGAATGGATTTGATAATTTCGGGTTTGGTAAGAGTTAATAAATCAAAATTACCTTTTAATTCATTCGGATTGGCATTGAATATTTCTCCTCGGAAATCTTCTTCATTCAGATTTTGCTTTTGCAGTAAAGCTC
Organism: uncultured Hyphomicrobiales bacterium; assembly: GCA_964539225.1. GTDB lineage: Bacteria > Bacteroidota > Ignavibacteria > Kapaibacteriales > UBA2268 > CALLXS01. Next base: position 492 of record CAZIIZ010000126.1, read on the forward strand.
CCATTCCGCCGTCAAATAATAAGATTCTATCTTTTAATAGGGAATGGAGTTGCTCACTATTTTTTATTTTATTTGAATTCATTTTTATTTCCCCAATTAATCAGTAATATTGTTTAAAATATCAGAAGCTGCTCCGACACGTCCAAATGGCAGGGAAATCTGTACACCCTGAATATCATTTTTATATTTATTAAGCGTTTCTCGTGCGATAGCAATTCCTAATTCTTTGCATTTTTGTTTGTCTCCTTCTACGGCTTCAAATCTGCTTCTTATTGAATTAGGTACGAAGCAACCAGGGATTTCGTTGTTCAGAAAATCTACATTTCTCAAAGAAACTAATGGCCAAATTCCGGCTAATATTGGCAATTTAAAATGAGCCACTTTATTAAGGAACGCTTCAAAAGCTTTTTCGTCGAATATCGGTTGAGTAATTATGTATTCCGCACCGGCTTCGATTTTAAACTGCAATCGTCTGATTTCTTCTTCGAGATTTAGAGCAGTAGGATTAGCACCAACACCTATGAAAAATCCGGTGGCTTGGTCTATAGGATTGCCTGCGATGTCTAATCCATTGTTAAGCCGATTGATTACGTTTACTAATCCGATGGAGTCGATGTCGAACACTCCGGTTGCGTCCGGATAAGAGCCTAATTTTGTCGGGTCTCCGGTTAGAGCTAAAATATTTCTAATTCCTAAGGCATAAGCACCGAGTAAATCAGATTGCATTCCGATTACGTTTCTATCTCGGCATACATAATGAAGTACAGGTTCGATTCCTACTTGAGTTTTGATAAGCAATGCCAATGCCAGTGCAGACATTCTGGAGCTTGCTCGTGGACCGTCCGGGATATTTATAGAATCTATTCCATAGTTAAATAACTCTCGAGCTTTATCAATTTCGTTGCCAGCATTCACTCCATAAGGAGCAAGAAGTTCTACGAGTTTAACGAATTTACCATCATGTATTCGCTTAGCCAATCGGGATTTATTCTCTGATGGGATTTTGTCTTTACAAGCTGAATTCTGTTCAATATCCGTTACTAAGTTCGTAATCTTAATATTTGGAGTAAACGGACTAATTGCTTGTCGCATTTTCTTGATATGCTCGGGAGTTGTACCGCAGCATCCGCCTATAATATTTACTCCGGCATTAATGAAGTGCTTTGCGTAATTTCCAAAATAATCCGGTGTCGCTACATAAATATTCCGTCCGTCAATATTTTTAGGTTTACCTGCATTTGGCATTAAAACAATGGGTTTATCGGTTTTTGCTCTTGCTCGTTCGAGCCAATTAAGCATAGTTTGAGGTCCAACTGTACAATTAACGCCGATAACATCCGCATTAGTAGCGAGTAATTTGTTAAGCGTACTATCGAACGATGCTCCAGTCAAAGAACGACAATCTTCGTCGATGGTAAATTGAGCGATTATAGGCAAGGCGCTTATTTCGCGAGCGGCTTGAACAGCTTGCATTAATTCTGCAGGATAGATAAATGTTTCGAAAACTAATACATCAACACCACCATCGACTAATGCTTTTATTTGCTCTTTGAATAAGTCTTTTGCTTCATCTAATGCCAAAGGACCCAGTGGTTCGATTTGGATTCCTAATGGTCCAATCGAACCGGCAATAATTATTCCTTCGGATGCCGATTCTCTTGCAATTTTAGCACCTTGAAAATTAATATCATACACTTTGTCGGCTAAGAAATCCTTTCCGAGTTTGATTCTATTTGCTCCGAAAGTATTGGTTTCAATAGCATTAGCACCGGCTCGAATATAATCCGTATGCACTTGTTTCACAAGGGCTGGCGAACTGATATTTAGTTCTTCGAAGTTTTTGTTGAATCCAATCCCTCGATTATACAGTTCGGAACCCATTCCGCCATCGAATAAAACAATTCCGTGATTCAAAGCTTCTATGAATTTACTCATTTATTATACCCTTCGATTGATGAAAAATCAATTCGTGTAGTGTTTCGATTAATACAAACAAATGTTCTTTGTCAATCAGTAATCTTAACTTAGATTTTGTAATTAATAAATTTTTTATCTCAATATGTGTATTTTTCCGAACCCCAAAATAAGAAAATAATTCAAGATTATTAAATATATTTTCGCCGATTAACGAAACAAAGCATTGATTCTGATATACTTTGATTTCTCCGAGTTTTTCTAATTCTTTTATCAAGAAATTTAGCTTATCTGAGTCGGTTAATACTAATTCTATCTTGGAATTCGATGACTCTATGACTCTACAATTAGTTGCTTGCCCGATATTATATAGAATTTTGTCGATTTCAAATTTACTTACATATACTTTTAAATTTACCCTTACGTATGCCAAGCCTGTTTCATAAGTTATTGATTTGATTGGATAATTATAATCAGTTTGATGGCTGATAATTGTCCCATTCGAGCCTATTCTTTTATTTGTATTTAGTATAGAAATCGGAATATTGGCATCAATTACAGGAAATATTGTTTTCTGATGAATTACTTTTGCACCTGAAGTAGAGATTTCCAATGCTTCTTCATAATTGATAGCTTTCATTAGAATTGGATTGCTGATTATCTTAGGATCTGCCGATAAAACGCCATCGACATCTGTCCAAATTTCAAGGGATTTAGCACCAATTAGCTTTGCAAATATTGTCGCTGAATAATCTGAACCTCCACGCCCAATGGTGGTGCAAATATTATTCAAATCCGAACCTACAAATCCTCCTGTTATTGCAAATTGTGATGCGTTGAAGACGGAATTTGCGATAGCATTAATAGCAATTTTCGAAGCGAATTCATCAATTTCTGCATGTGAGAAGTTACTATTCGTCTTTAAAATATTTCTTGGGTCAATATATTCGATATTCAACCCACTCTTTTTTAAATATGAATGAATGATAGAGGAAGAAAGCAATTCACCGACGGACAAAATTGAATCCTTCGTCTCAGGATAAACTCCACCCAAACATTCTACTGCATCAATAATTCTTAATATATGGCTTACTTTTTCTTTGATGATTCGAAGTGAAGAATCTTCCAAGTCTAAATCTTTGGCTATTTGATGATGAATATTAAATATTTGTTCGCTAATTTCCTTCGCAAGGTCGAATTCCTTTTGTATTATATTTTCGAAAATCAATTCTAAAAGGTTAGTGATTCCGGCAATTGCCGAAACCACTATCAATGCTATAGAATCTTCTCTTTTGATAATACTTTCTACTTTTTTGATTTGCTCGGCATTACAAACTGAAGTTCCGCCGAATTTAATTACCTTCATTTATTCGCCTATAGAATTTGTTTGAGAATAATAGAAACATTTGGATTGTCAATCAATGGCGATCGTTTCAAATTTTTCAAGCTAATTGTTCCGATTATGTAGTTAGCATCTTTAGATGAATATTCTTCGATTATTGTGTCGAAGTAACTCCTATCTATATATTTGAAATTATTCGAGCGGGCATAAATTTCTAATTGAACATCATCGGTCGCCGAAACATTTGACACTTGAAGCAATTTTTTGTATTCATATTTATATTGATAAGAAAGTGCTGAAATATCAGACAAAACAGCTGATGCTGTCGGATATGCTCCTGCTCCTTTGCCTACGAAAAAGTTCTTATCCGCAAATCTACTTTCGGTAATTATTCCATTGAATACATCGTTTATTGAATACAGTTCGCTTTCTTTATCAATAAATTGTGGAATTACTAAAGCAGCTACTTGATTTGCTTCGTTTTTAAATGCTTGAGCAATTAATTTGATTTTCATTCCTTTCTCCTTTGCATATTTTGCATCGAAATTATTTATCCGGCTTATTCCGATATTTAATATTTCCTTGGGTTCAATCAGTAATCCAAAAGCATGAGCCAAAATAATATTTAATTTGTATTTAGCATCGAATCCGTCTATGTCTAAGCTCGGATTGCTTTCGGCATATCCTTTTTCTTTTGATAATTGCAGAGCATCTTCAAAGCTCAAATCACTATTGAACATTTGAGACAGAATGTAATTTGTAGTTCCATTTACAATTCCTTTTACTGATTTAAGCAAATCATTGTCATAGTATTCTTCAAGATTTCTTATTACTGGAATACTCGCACAAACAGCGGCTTCGTATAGTATTGGAGTTTTGTATTTGTTCTGTAATTTTAAAAGTTCTTGCAAATGTTCGGCTACCATTTTCTTATTTGCAGTAACTACTGCCTTTCCTTTTTGTAGTGCTTGGCACACTATTTCGAATGCAAATTCAGCATCATCAGTTAATTCAACAATTACGTTTATTTCAGGATTATTTAGAATTTCATCTTTGTTATATGTAAAATTATCTAACCCAATTTCTCTATCTTTATTCGGATTTTTAACGCAAATTTTCACGATTTCAGCTTTGATGTTTAATTTTTGACAAAGTATCTCATGCAATCCTTTGCCTACGCAACCAAACCCAAACAAACCTATTTTTAAATTATTTCTCATTACTTTATTCTTTCTTTAATAAATAATATAAAGATCCCTCCGCCTGTTTTCGTTAGAAAAAAGACATATCTTAGTATTATTATTGAATTTATTTTAAATTTTAATCTATTTTATTATGCTTCTGTATATTTTGTAATCCACGCATTACCGTTAATAACAGTTCCATCTTCAATTTTTATTCTTCCCAGTATAGTTGCATTCGCATAGATGACAACTCCGTTACCAATTATCGGATGCCGTTTCGCTCCCTTTTTAAGTTTGCCATCTTCATCTTCCTCGAATCTTTTAGCACCTAATGTAACTCCTTGATATATTCGTACATTATCGCCGATTATACAAGTTTCGCCGATAACTACTCCTGTGCCATGGTCGATAAAGCAACTTTTTCCGATTTCTGCACCCGGATGTATATCAATTCCGGTTTGTGAATGAGCAAGTTCGTTAATCATTCTCGGAATTAATGGTATTTCTAACTTAATTAATTCATAAGCAATTCGATGATGAGTCAAAGCAATTATTCCGGGATAGCAATATATAACTTCTTCATAGCTTCTTGCGGCTGGGTCGCCATTATATGCAGCTATGATGTCCGTAATTAACATATCTTTAATGTATGGCAATTGAGCTATAAACTTATTAGATAAATCATCGCTTTCAATTTTGCAAATATTACAATTGTTCTTTGATTCTAAGCATTCAAAACAAATTCCTCGCTTGATTTGTTCAGATAATAGTCTCTGAATTATGTCTAAATTTGCACCAATAAAGTATTCAACAGACTTAGAATTAACTTCCGAATATCCCCAAAATCCTGGAAATAATACTTTCTTGATTCTTTCTAATATTTCTGTCAATGCTGATACGTTTGGCATTGGTTTATCGCTTGAAAATCTACGATTCAAAAATAAATGTCCACTTTTCTCATTTAATTTTGAAATTATCTCATCGTAATTTTGCTTTGTCATTGATTCATCTCGCTATATTAATCAAATAATTCTGTACTTAAATATCTTTCTGCCGAATCCGGCAATATACAAACAATTAATTTGTCGGTATTCTCTTGACGATTAGCTATTGCAATTGATGCAAATAAACTTGCACCGGAAGAAATTCCGCACAAAATACCTTCTTCTTTCATTGCTTTTTTGGCTGTCTCGATTGCATCAATTCCTTTCACCGGGAATATTTCATCAATCATGTCCGTATTCAGGATTTTAGGAATAAATCCGGCTCCAATTCCCTGTATTTTGTGAGGCGAAGCTATGTTTCCGCCTAATACTTGCGATTCATAAGGTTCTACGGCTACAATTTTAATATTTGGGTTTCTGCTTTTCAATATTTCAGATACTCCAGTGATAGTGCCGCCTGTTCCTATTCCTGCTACTAGTATATCAATCTTTCCATCTGTATCTGCCCAAATTTCTTCAGCAGTTGTCCGACGATGTATTTCCGGATTTGCGTCGTCGTCAAATTGACGAAAAATAATAGAGTTACTATTCTCGGCTTTTAATTCTTCAGCTTTATTTATTGCTCCGGTCATTCCTAATTTGGCAGATGTTAATATAATTTCTGCTCCAAATCCTTGAATTAATTTTCTTCTTTCTATGCTCATGCTTTCGGGCATCGTAATTATTAAGTTATACCCTTTGACTGCACAAGCAAAAGCCAATCCTATTCCGGTATTGCCGCTTGTTGGCACAATTATTTTTGTGTCTAGGTCGATTAATCCGGACTTTTCTGCATTAACTAACATTGCCCAAGCAACTCTATCTTTAACTGATGATGCAGGATTGAAACTTTCTAATTTTACAGCTATTTCAGCATTCTTTTGCTTATTCAATTTATTTATTTTTACTAATGGTGTATTGCCTATTAGTTCGCCCATGCTTTCTGCTATTTTCATTTTTATATTTCCATTAATTGTTTTAAAATTGTATTAATTAAATCAGGTATTGCGCAATTCCCTGATTATTCTTGTGAATTTATGCAAAATATTTTGTATTTTGAGAAAACTTACATGATACTATTTATAATAGAATGAAATGACTTCGATTGAAATTTCCGAGACTCAAAGGCTTCGATTAAATCCGTAATTAAGTCTTCTTTGTCTTCTAATCCTACAGAAAGTCTTATTAGACTATTTGCAACGCCGGACTTAATTCTTACTTCCTC
>CAZIIZ010000127.1:0-7102 GCA_964539225.1 uncultured Hyphomicrobiales bacterium
ATCGATTACATTCGGAAAGATAAATTGCCGTATAAATATGAAAATGAAATCCACGCAAACGAAGTAGCCATTTTACCTTATTATATTGCGAACTTAAATATCGAATACACTTACAAGCAAAAAGTCGGAGAGTATAAAGAATTTGAGAATCTTTGCTTCGTAGATACATTGGATAATTTAGGATTTGATTTTAAAGCTCGCGGATATGAAGGCACTCAAGATACTATGTTTGGATTTAGTACTGAAAATGTGGACAGAATCAAGCGACAGAATGAACGCAAGATTTCAGTCGTTATCGGCAATCCGCCCTATAATGCTAATCAACAAAATGAAAATGACAATAATAAAAATCGAACATATTATTCAAATAATAGTAAGAGAACAGGCGGAGTGGACGGCAGAATCAAAGAAACATTTATCAAGTACAGCACTGCCCAAAAGACGAAAGTATATGATATGTATTCTCGCTTTTTTCGTTGGGCTATGGATAGACTGAATAATCAAGGGATAATTGCTTTTGTTACAAATCGTTCATTTATAGACAGTCGCACTTTCGATGGTTTTCGAAAATGCGTACAAGATGATTTTGATTATGTATATATCATTGATACTAAGAGCGACGTGCGAGCCAATCCGAAAATTGCCGGAACTACTCATAATGTATTTGGAATACAAACCGGAATAGCTATTATGCTATTAGTAAAGAAATCTGAAGTAAAAGATCAAAATTGCAAAATAGAATATATCGCCTTAGATGATTTTTGGCGAAAAGAAGAAAAGCTACAATGGTTCTCGCACCATAAAATAACCGATATTCCGTTTGAGCATATTCAGCCGGATAAGGATAATAATTGGCTTGAATTATCTAATGAAGATTGGGACAAACTAATTTCACTCGCATCTAAAAATGCTAAACTTCAAAGAGGCAATGAGACTATTTTCGAATTCTATACTCTCGGAGTTTCCACTAATCGAGATGAGTGGGTTTTTGATTTAGATAAAAAACATCTTAAAGCTAAAATTAAGTATTTTATTGATTTCTATAATACTCTACTAAAAAATAAAGATACATCTTGGAACACTTCTATTAAATGGAGTAGAGACTTAAAAAAGAAGTTCTCAAAAGGTAAAAAAGTCATATTTAGGCAAAATTTGTTAAAACAAAATATCTATCGACCATATACAAAATTGTTTTGGTATAGTGAAAAGTTTTTGAATGATATTTTGACTCAAAATCATTATGATTTATTTGGCAAAGAACTTTCAAATGACAATTTGAGTATCTGTTTATCTGGACTTGGTTCTTCTAAGCCGTTTCAAACATTATGTGTTAATGGTATATGGAGTTTAGATTTTTTAGAAAAAACTCAATCATTTCCTTTATACCGTTATGATTCCGAAGGTAATCAGCATAATAATATTACGGATTGGGGATTAGAACAATTTCAAACCAATTACTCAGATACAACAATTACCAAAGAAAATATTTTCCATTATGTTTATGGAGTGCTACATAATCCTGAATACCGAAAGAAATATGAGCTAAACTTGAAGCGAGAATTTCCGCATATTCCGTTTTATGATAACTTTTGGAAGTGGTCAGCATGGGGCGAAGAATTAATGGATTTGCATAGTAACTTCGAAGAAGTAGAGCAATATCCTTTGACTATGACTGAAATAGATAACTTAGAAATGCCAAAATGCAAATTGAAAGCTGATAAATCTGCCGGCACAATTAATCTCGACGATAATACTATTCTATCTGGAATTCCTGCTAAAGCTTGGGAATACAAACTCGGTAATCGTTCAGCCTTGGAATGGATTCTTGACCAATACAAAGAAAAGAAACCCAAAGATCCAACTATTGCCGAGAAATTCAATACTTATCGCTTCGCAGACTATAAAGACAAGGTTATAGATTTACTGATGAGAGTTTGTACTGTAAGCGTGAGAACTATGGAGATAGTTGTCAAGATGAAAGTAGTGTAGATGGGAAAGAATCCAATGGTAACTCGCCCTATTCATTTGCTCTATCAAATTGATAAAGATGAATTGATTCGAGATTTGGATACTCTGATTAATCCGAAACAGGACAAATGATATGAAATCAATATTTATTATAGTTATATTAATATTCTGTTTCACTTATTCAGCAAAAGCTCATCAAGATGTAGCTCGAATAGGGAATTTTGATTTTCATAATGTTAAAATTAAAATAACACATAGTGATTTTACATGGGTTAATAAATTTGGAATAATGGGCAAATTGACTAAAAACCTTTGCGAAAAGTACTCTTACTATGATTCAGTTTTAGTTGACTTTTGTTTGTATCAAAGTCCAATGCTACCGGACTATAAATATTTGATTTCGTATGATAATTCTTGTAAAAGATTTATCAATGAAGACACAAAATTGATACAAGAAATCGAATCTGAATTCACTAAAGATTTTATCTGTATTTATGCACCAGAATCCGATTTTAATCCAGAGAATGTCTTGAAAATAGTAGAATACTCTATTAAAAATAAAAATGATTTTCATAAAATGAAATTTCACGAATATGACATTACTTTCGAAGGCAATTATATTTTCGGTTTAGATACCAATATAATAAAATAAATTCTAAGCACTCCCTCAAGTGCGATAGTTAAGGAAGTATTAAAAGAAGGAGCAGAATTTTCATATGAATTAGTCCCCGAGATTGCGGAATATTTCCCAGATTCATCGCAAATTAGATTTCATTGCTTTTATCTGGACAATAAATATCTAATTAAATATCAAGAAGCAGCTTCTGAGGACAGCAGGAAAATTGATACTATAGTTATGGAATTATCTGATTTTTACAATATTATACCTATTGATTATAAGACTTGTATAGTGTATGATACTTATAAATCTTTTTATTGCATCAGATTTGAACACGATAGCATTAAAATATCTAAACGACAAGAAATCAAAGTTAAAACAAAATGGACTGACGAAGAACTAAAAATTACCAATGAAAAAAAATACTTTGATTATTGTACTGTACCTTTGACACAAAACTTAGGTGGCGGACTAGTATCGATTCATTATGGCTGGGAAACAGTATCAGGAGGATTTCGAAATCCACGTCCAACAGTTTATCGCCCGATTCATCTGCTCTATCAAATTGATAAAGATGAATTGATTCAAGATTTGGATGCTTTGATTAATCAATAGTGCGGTCGGTATATTCTCTACCCATCCGACAACTTAAAGTAATCGGATGAGTATGAATAAGTAAACTTTATTTAAGCAGATCTCGGATAGTTTCAATTAGAATACCGATTTGCGGCTTAGTCAATTGAGCATCAGCTCCGACTGATTTCCCTTTATGAAGCACATCTTGCGATACAATTGAAGAGAAAATTACTACCGGAATTTGAGTAAGCAATGCGTTCGCTTTTATATTTTTTGTTAAAGTATAGCCATCCATTTTCGGCATTTCGATATCAGTAATTATCACATTTACTTTTTGCCTTAATTCCGCAATATTTTTGCAAGATTTGGCTAATCCATTCAGATAATTCCACGCAGATTCGCCGTCATTAAATGAATTAATCTCGAATCCGGCTAAATTCAATTTATCAGTAATCATTTTGCGAATAGTGGAACTGTCCTCGGCAGTAACTGCTAATGGTTTGCCGACTACTGTCGGTATATCCAATACTCCGTCGATTGCACTATTCGGGTCGATGTCTGCGATAATTTTCTCGATATCTATCATCAGTACGTTTCTATCTTCGAATTTAATTATCCCGACTATAGTTGACTCGGTATTATTGAGCTCGTTCAGAGTATCGGGAGCTTCGATCTGTGCCCAAGAAATTCTATGAATTCTATGCACATCATTCACTATGAAACCGCACGCCATTTTATTGAATTCTGCGATTATCATTTTCCGATTTTCGGCGATGTTCGGTTGCTTGAACAGGTAATTATTCAAGTCCAAAGCCGGAATTAGTTTATCCCGAAGAGTAAAAATGCCAAGCACGCTTTTGGGCAGATTGGGCAATTTCGTGATGGTAGGCATCCGAATTATTTCTCGCACTTTCGCAACGTTGATACCGAAGGATTGCACAGTCGCTTGCCCTTGTGAATTAATACTCGCCAATTTGAATTCAACTATTTCTAATTCATTCGTGCCGGATTCTAATAATATATTCGTTTCCATTCCCATTACAAAACTCCACTTTTTTGGTGATTCTAATTTGCTTATATAAATATCTGTTTTCCCCCCGATTATTTCAGTAAATCGGTTCGGCAATTTGTTCTTTTCGGTGCGAACAATCCTACACCTCAAATTAAACAATATTTCTTAGATAAGCAAGATAAATTCAATTATAAATATTATTTTCGCTCTGTAGCTATTAACTTTTATTTTAAGTAATAGCAGTATTAATAAAATTCATTATTTTTGCATTTCAAAGATTTATTTCTTTAATATTTGGCGATTAGCAATGAAATATATAAAACAGTTGTGGCAAAAGATTCCCTTATCTATGCAATTTATCTTGAAATTGTTTATAGTTAGTATGATTCTGTTTTCCTTTTTCCGTGCAGTGTTCCTGATTAGCGGCTGGTCGCAGCTCGGCAATGGCACTGCAAGCGAAATTATCGAAGCGTTCACAAACGGATTGCGATACGATTGCTCAGTAACGGGATATTTATTAATTCTTCCATTCGTTTTGTCATTAATCGCAGAAATCATTCCGGTGCGAGCGAAATTATATAAGCAGATTTATATGTGGATGATGTTGCCTATTCTATTTTTTGCAGTATTTGCGTGCGGCACGGATATTCCGTATTATTTATATTTCAATTCTCGTTTGACAAGTATGGTATTCAATTGGTTTGCCTCACTGGATATAATATTTGGATTCATCGCCGATAGTCCTGAATACTACGTTTATCTTGCGATAATTTTTGTTCTGTTTTACGTACTCTATAGAACTTTGAAATCATTCGTCCGCACTTGGCAGACGAAACAAGACAGCAATCCAGTAAATTATAATATAAAACATAGAATTAAAATCGCAGGATTATTCGTAGTAATTGCGTTATTTCAATTTATAGCTATTAGAGGCAAAATCACTACTATGCGTCCAATAAGCTGGGGCGATGCTTTCACGACTTCGAATCCATTTCTGAATAATATGGGATTGAATCCGCTGTTTACGCTTGGCAATTCAGCCTTTTCATCGCAGAAAAATGAGCCAAGCCAATTGAAATTAATTGACGAAAATATTGCCATAAGCAATGTTCGGAAATATTTAGGAATTAGTACCAATGAGTTCGATTCGCCAATAGCCAGAATTTGCAAATTTGATTCAACTCGTAAACATAATGTGGTATTAATTGTAATGGAAGGAATGGGCAATTGCTATCTCGGTCAACGTGAATTCTATCAACCGAGCCTCACGCCATTTTTAGACAGCTTGATTCATAAATCTATATATTTCTCTAACTTTTACTCGGACGGAATTCATACTCACAATGGCATTTGGTCGATATTTACGAGTATGTTCTCTGCACCGTCGGAATATAATTATTTAGTCGAAATGGGCAATGCTCATTCATTCAGCGGTATCGGCTCTGTGCTTTCAGCGAATGGATATAATTCTATGTTCGCCACTTCGAATGCTAATTTCGATAATATGGGAGCTGTACTGAATATGAATGGCTTCAAGAAAATTATTTCAACAGGAGAATTGCTCAATAAGGAATCCGGAATAGTTTGGGGCAGTAGCGACCATATAATATTTAATTCTACGTTTAAAAATTTGACAGAATTATATCAGAAAGGTTCGCCGTTTATCGCCAGCTATTTGACTATCAGTAATCACGGTCCATATCAAATTCCCAATCCGTTACCTGCTGGATTTAAGCCCAAACAAACTGAGCCAATGCTTCGAGCCGCAGAATATGCCGATTGGTCGTTGAAATATTTCTTTGATTATGCCGAAAAGCAACCTTGGTTCGATAATACTATATTCGTATTAGTTTCGGATCATGGCAAAAATCACGGTTCAAATTATGAGATTAATTATTTCTATAAATCAATACCATTGATATTCTATGCTCCGAAAATTATCAAGCAACCGGAAGTAATTACCAAACTCGGATGTCAAGCGGACTTATTCCCAACATTGATGAACTTGCTCGGTATTAATTATGTGAATAATACTATGGGCATTAATTTATTCAAAGAAACTCGTAAATTTGTGCCGCATGCTCAGCACAGCACTACTTCCGCTATCAGCGACAGTTTTATGTTGATCCGCAGAGACGACGGCAAAAAGCAATTATTCAAATATCGCAATTTGGATTTGAAAGATTATTCCAATGATTATCCGGCTATAAGCAAGGAAATGGAAGAGTACGTATTATCCAATTTGCAAACGTCGATGTACATGATTAAAACTCGTAAAGCCGGCTTTATACCATTGAAAAAATAGTTTCGACTACCTACACTACGTAGAAGTACGTAGTGTAAGTTAATAAAGATTGTCTGAACCATTGATTTATGTGATTAAGATGATTCTTCATGGGCTGTTCCCAAAGTACAATAAATAAAATTTTCTTCATTCTGAGGTCAAAATGAAAATTTCGTTTTCACTAAAAGAAAATGACATTTTTCGTCATTCTGAACGTAGCGAAGAAATCGTTCTTACGATTCAGCGAAGCTAATCCATTCTTCCGTATCTTACTGGTATTTTTGGGATACTTCATTTCGTTCCTAATGACACAGAAGTTCTTTGGAGCATTTAGAAAATATTAGTAAAGATAGTATCGTCATGCTGAGCGTAGCGAAGCATCCAAAGTTATCGGGTATCTCCAAGCTCTTGGATTCTTCACTTCGTTCAGAATGACGAAAGTATTTTCAGTACCGATGCGTGTCATTTCTTTTTAGTGAAAACGAAGTTTTCTTTGAGACCTCAGACACTCGAAGACTCGTTCCGCAGGAATGACAACGATAAGGTAATTGAGTTTTGCGACGGTCTTATATTTTTAAAACATAGTCATAAATTAATAAGCAAAAAGGATTGTCATCTCGTACGAAATAACAATCCTTTTTAA